>JBKOZG010000072.1:0-5762 GCA_046725775.1 Actinomycetota bacterium
CAAGCCACCACCGGGAAAGGAGTAATGCCCCTGCCGAACTGAACCACCAGGGAGAACTCATGTCCGTCAATGGGGAAGAACGCGACCACCGACGGGGAGAACTCCTGACCGCCAGCGGGGAGACCAAGGTGGCCGTTGACAAAGTCCCTCACCATCGACTTCCATGGCACAGTCACTCCCACCGAGACCGGGTCGCGCCTCGATGTCGCCATGGCGGTGATCCCGCACGGCCCGCTGCGCCTGCTGTTGCCGCTGATACGTCGGCGGATGCAGCAACAAGAGTTGGACAACATGGGCTTCATCAAGGGGAAGTTGGAAGCAGGCAGGTGAGTACCGCTGATATGAGATGAGGAGAGTTCCCTCTTCATAACGCCTCCGGAGCCCATCCGGTCATGTAGAGGACCCGCTTGGCCACTGGGGGTGGATCCCAGGCGGAGAATCATCGGCGCCACCAGGCTTGAGATCACTTTTGAGAAGAGCAAACACCGCTTGGCGTCAGCATCCGGATGGAGCGGTGGAGTAGGGGGGTTGTAGGAGGAGGATGCGTAACGCGTCGCTGGTCCAGGCGACGTAGCGCTCCACGGTCCAGCCGCGTTCTTCGGTGAGGTTGAGGAAGACATCGGGGCCGGCGAGTGTGAGTAGCACGTCGGTGGCCTCTGCCGGATCCAACCCCTCCCGGAGGAGGCCGCGCGCGGCGAGGCTGTCGATGTAGCTGCGGAAGCCTCGGATGCGCAGTGATTCGTGGTGGTTGATCAGGTCGACCACTTCGGGGTCGGTTGTCGAGGCGGCGAGCGCGACCCGGTCAAGGGTCGCGGCACGTGCGTTGATGTCGGAGACGTTGCTAATGAACAACTCGATGGCTCGCCGACCGTCGAGCGTGGTTGTCCCTTCTTGCCACCAGGTGGTCTGCTCCGGCGCGAGCGGGTCGACCACGCCCATCACTGCGGTGTCGATGGCGGCGGTGAGCAGCGCGGGCTTGGTGTGGAAGACGAAGTACACGGTCTGTACGGCGACGCCGGCGCGCGCGGCTATCGCTGACATGGTCGTGCCGTGATAGCCGCTGGACCGGAATTCCTGTGTCGCTGCGGCGATGATTTTGCGCCGGGTGCGGGCGGCGCGTTGGTTGCGGGGCAACCTCTTGACGTTGTCCATGGCAACCCTCATCATAGGAGATATTCACTAGTGAGGTCCTCTAGTATATATCTCTAGTTAGCGAGGGATGTATGTCTCCTCAATTCCTGTCACGGGCCGGTCTCATCGGCCTCGCTACGGGCCTGCTGGGCGCCTTGAGCGCTGTGGTGTTGCTGCTGTGGCCTCCTCAGGTCGCCGAACAGCTGCCCAGCTATCCGTTCACAAGGGTCGGCTTCTACATCGCTCAGGCCTGGTTCTTCGTCCACCACTTCGGACTCGTTCCAGCCCTCGTAGCGCTCGCAATGTCAGCCGCACTCGGCAAAAGCAGGTTTGCGCGCGTCGGCGCTTGGACGGCGGTGATTGGAATTGTGGCGCTCGCCTTCTCCGAGCTCCTTGCAATGCGCTATGCCGACTGGCACAGCGACACCGCCAACGCCGGCTTGATGGGCGCCTGCTACGGCATCGCTGTGACCGTGATCGGGCTCGGCATGCTGGCTGCCGGGGTCGGCGTGCTGCGCGCGGACGGCTGGCACCGATGGCGGCGATGGCCCCTGGCCATCGGGATTCGCAGCGGGTTCCGCTTGCGGGAGAGTCGCGCGAGACCCTGTGAGAGTTCGATCAGTGGCGGGGCGCTGCGTTGTCGAGCAGTATCACGAGTCGAGCTCCCCGCTGGCTGACGACGACAGCGAGGTGATGCTCAACCCGACGTATGGGGGAACGACGTGCCGGAGGCGCCTCGCGTCGTGCCGTCGATGCGGGCGGGTGCGGTCGCGCTGTGGACCGGCGCAAGCGCGTGCTGAACTTCAGCGAGGTGGCGGTCGATCGCATGCTCGCCGAGTACGCCGCCGAGAACGGCTACCGGATCAGCCTGAAGATGCGGCTGCGCGACGTGATCGACGTCGACGATCTACCGCTCGACCGACGCGCCCGGAACTTCGCCTTCACGTCGCATCTCGAGCGCACACTCCAGCAAACCTCCGCAACAGACGGAAGCGGCACCGCCTGACGCTCTCGCCACTTCGCCATTCGCCTCAGCGCGCAGTCCAGCGCCAAGTTCGTCCGCGCGTCCGCACCTGGTGACATGATCCCTACCGGCACCCCCCGGATGGTGATCTCCCGCGACCTCGATCACCGACCGGCGCCGGAGGAGGGTTAACCCTGAGCCGCTCCCGGGTCTGCCCTGATGCCGGCTCGGGTGTCTCGGGGCGACCGTTGACGACATGACCACGAGAACACTCACCCAACGGCTGGACTCCACCGTCATCGACCGGCTCACCGGGGCCTGCTTCATCCTGTTCGGGATCACGTTCGTCGCCGGGGGCGTCGTGCACCCGGGCGACAGCGGCGAGGGCAACAAGGTCGATCAGATGCACGAGATGCTGCTCAATCCCGCGTGGTACCCGTCCCACCTCCTGCTGCTCGTCTCCTTCGCCGTCTTCGCCACCGCCCTGGTCCTGCTCCGTCGTCGGGCCGAACTGCCGGCGGCGATGGCTCGGCTGTTGCGGATCGCGATCCCGGTCGCGGTCGTTGCCACCGTCGGGATGGCGGTGCACCTCTTCCAGGCGCTCAACGTCGATGCCACCGCGACCGGCGAGTGGAACTGGGCGCTGTACCTGCAGGCCTTCGTCGAGGGCGGGCTGGACACCGCGTGGGCGCTGACGGTGGCCGCGGTGGCCGTGATCGGCGGCCGCACCCGGGCCCTGGGCAGCCGGCTCATCGCGCCGCTCGGGGTCGTCGGTGGCCTGTGCTTCGCGCTGGCCTCGGCGACCATCGCCTTCACCGACCTCTTCGATCCACTGTTCGTGGCAGGGACCCTGGTCGGGCTGTGGGCTCTCCTGGTCGGACTGATCAGCCTGCGCCGGCGCGCCTGACCCTCGTCGTACCTCGTACCCCACCCCGTCCTACCTGACGTTTCGACCCTTCTCGCGCCGCTCCGCGGCCAGATTCAGTAGAACCAACTCAAGCAAAAGGGGCGGCAAATGTCGGCCATCTCCCAAGCCCGAAAGACAATGCCTGATACCCGGGCCCGAGTGTCGCTGCTGCTTCTCAGCGCACTCGTCGGGCTCGCTTGGGCCTGCGGGCTCCGCGGCTTCATGGCGGAGGTCGCCGGTGACGACTCAGGAGTGGACTGGGGAATGACCTTCGGCTACATCCTGCTCCCCGGTGTCGTCACCGGCCTGCTCCTGGGCTGGGCGGAGCACCTCCGCGCATCCGGTGGGCGTCGTGGGTGGCGCTGGCTGGCACTGGCACCGCTCACCTTCACCGCCGTCCTCTTCAGTGAAGGCCCGCTCGGCTTTCTGGGGATCTTCGAGGACGGGCTGGGTGGTGGTGCCATCGGGGTGCCGCTGTACGGCATCTTGGGTGGCTACGCGGTCTCCGGACGCGGCCACCTCTGGGGCCGAGCTGTGTGCGGGCTCCTCGCGTCCACGGTGGTGCCGATCTGGGCGTTGACGGTGACCTCGTTCGCACCCCACCTGGGCATCGACACCCCGCGGGGCGCGTGGGTGGCCCTGCACTTCTACTCGCTCATCCTGATTCTCATGCTCGCGTGCTCGATCCCGCTCCGTGCCCCCGCACAGCGGATCGATCGGGAGGTGTGACCGGGATGGGCTCGGCAGCCACACGAGACGAGCAGACCCCAGAGTCCAGGCGGTGGAGCCGGCTCGGCGTCACTCCAGCACCGAGTGGCCGCCGGCGTGCATCCTTGCTGCCGATCACCGGGAACGAGCCACCCCTGAAACGTGTTGGAGGTTGGCGATGACAGTTCGCATGGTCGATAGTGAGTACGAGGGAAGCGAACAACTCGCGTGGTCCGGCCTCGACTGGCGGATGCCGGTATGGCTCTGGGTCGGCCTAGCGACAATGTTCGTCAGTGCGCTGCACATCATCATCGACTTCGGCGTCGGCCTGTTCGACCTGCACGGGACGCTGAGTCTCACCGAGGCGACAACGCTTGTCGGCGTTGCGCTGATCCAGCTCTGGTGGGCGATTTCCTTCATGGCGGGCGCTCGGGGCAACGCCAGCGGCGTCGCCAGCGCCGGGATCCTCGGCGCCGGCTGGGCGTCGCTGACCAACGGCTTCCCGATCGTCTACTGCCCGCCTGTGTGTGAAGAGGCGCGGCCGCTGACCGACCTCGGCCACGTTGGCAGCATCGTGTTCGGCATCCTGCTCGCGTTGGTCGCCGTATGGTCGCTGTGGCGCGCCCGAGCGCGCCCGGGTTGGTTCATGCCGGCCGTTGCGACAGCCTTGGTGGTCGGGACTGTCGTGTCGCTGGCGAACACCCCGATCACATAGGCGCGCGCCGACAGCGACGGCGGGCGGATCTGCATCCGTGTTCATGGGCGGCCGACGTAACCGATGACAACAACCGGTCGTGTGTCCTCCCCGACCTAACGGACGCATGTTGGGGACCTTGCACAGATCCGGACCGGCGTCGCGACCGGACGAGGTTCGCCCGGACGGCCTGGGCGATCGCCGACAGCAGGTCAGGCCGCGAACGCGACGGCCGCAGCCGCTGGCATGGTCACCACTTTGGGTCATCGCGTGTGGCGGTGCAGGCCGGTGATCCACACCAATACCGAGAAGTCGTCGGAGCCGGGCCAGTGCGCACGGGCGGCGTCGAGGCCGGCGCGGCGCACAACGCTGGGGAGCACGGCGGTGACCAGGTTGCGGACCGCCGTGAAAAGTGCGGGTCGGTCCCGATGTGGCTGATCAGGAGATACCGCTCGTCCTGCATGTACGCGTCCCAGTAGAAGGCCTCAGGTATGGGTCGACCCGCCACTTCGATGAGGGCGGCCCGCGCGCGTGATCGACGGCGACATGGTCCGTCAGTGCCGCCCCCCGGCCCTCGGCTACGGGACGAAGAATCCCTCGAACTCGGCGGTGTGTCCGGCCAACGGGCCGATCGGGATCACGAAGCTGCACACGACCAGGTCGTGGTTCCGGCCGACCCCGGCGGAGTTGTCCCAGGTGTCGCTCTCGACCACCGTCCCATCCGGTGCGGTGATGGTCGCGGCGTGGAAGGTGAACGCCCACGGCGAGGCGCCGGGATCGACGTTCCGCCACACGCGCGGCGGCCGGCCCGCCCCGTTGCGCACCTGCTGTCCCACGAAGACGGTGCCATCGGAACAGGTGAGCTCGCGCTCGCGCGCGGGGCCCTCGGCGGCCGCCGGCGCCGCGACCACGAGCGACGCGACCACCAGTGCCGCCATAGCCATGAGTTGCTTCATCACGTCTCCTTCGGGGGTTCAGGTTGCCGGCGAACCATCACGACGCAGGTGGTCAGCAGCCACAGCCAGAACGCGAGGTACGGGATCCAGCCAGCGCCGGTCTCCCAGATCATCTGGGCGAGCGCCAGGGCGATGCCGGCGACCATGCCCCACCGGCCGAGCCACCGGGGCATCGGCAGGAGAGCCGGTTCGCGAGGTAATCCTGAGTGCGCGGCGGTGCTGACCATCAGCCAGCCACAGGCGAACGCGAAGCTACCGAGGGGCAGCCAGATGTTCGTGAACCCGATCTGGCTGAGGTCGTAGGCGAACGCCAGCTGCGCGTCGTCGAGCTCGGAGGACCGGTGCGCACCGGCCTGATAGGCCGAGTCGAGGACGACGAACGCGGCGACGAGGACCCCGGAC
>JBKOZG010000134.1:0-5971 GCA_046725775.1 Actinomycetota bacterium
GTGAGAAACGCTTCGCACAGGTGAGATCCGAGGAAGCCGGCGCCGCCGGTGATCACTACGCGCATGATGCACTACCGTCCGGAGTGAGGGATTGGGGGAGTAGGGGAGTGGAGAAGTGGGGCAGTGGGGGTGAGGTAGTTAGGAAAGGCCGTCAAGCTTAGAGACGTTGTGCTGCTCTATGCAGTTCACGTTCCGGCTAGATGCAGTTCACGTTCCGGCTAGATGCAGTTCACCTCTGGGCTGAATGGTATTGGGGTTCCGCGGTTTTGGGAATAAGTTGTTTCACATATCGGGAGGTTTACTCTGTCGGGCTAGTCGCCGCAATTGCCGCGCGAGCTCTTCGGCGAAGAAACCACGCTTCCGCTGCCCGAGAACGAGCAGAACGAGCGGGACCACGGCCAATCGCGGATCCAGGACGGTCACCGCGCAGGCTGCGATCATGGCGAGAAGAAACGTGACTCGCGGCACGACTTGCCCGCGCCACATCGGTTGCCAATGCCACACACTGCAGTGGTAATCCGATAGGACATCAAGGGCCCGACGCTGACGGACAAGTCCCAGGAATCGCTAGGACTACTCAGGTGGACCGCACCCCCAGCCCCGGGCCAGTTCACGCTCCAGATCCAGCATCCATGTCGCCCGGTCGCCGGTCCAGGGATGGGTGCTCTTCTTGGGGGCCATCCATGTGAAAAGCGTCGGTGCGCTTGAGATACTCGCCGCGCTCGGCCTGGTCCTGCCGGCGCTGGGGAAATCCTCGGTCCAACCCATGCCGTTCTCCGCCAGGTCCTCCTTGGCTCGCAGCATCGAGCTGGCCGCTGTCCGCCTGGCGAATGGCATATCTGATCACCGGGCCGAGCAGTCGCAAAGGGCCGGTGATTGAAGAGTCGGCGACCAGGCTCACCCGTGTCCCCTTGTCATGCTGTACGCACGCGTAGACGTAGTCTGCGGTCACCCCGCCCTGGATGGACCTCAGCGTGACGCTGCGTCCCGGGTCCAGGGCCACGATCTGCCCGGTGCGCTGTTTACCCCGAGTGGTGAAGACCAAGGTTGTGCCAACGGCGGTTGGGCCCTGCGCGCGCAACTCGTCCACGCCCGACATCCATTGCGCGGCAGTGTCCCAGTCGACTAGTCGGGCCCCACACCGCGTCGACCGGACCGTCGATGGTCGTCTCGGCGGTGAATACCTCAGTCATCTCGTGCCTCCAGAAAGCTCGTCATCCCGCCACACTGCGCCTGCGGAGCCGGGATGGATTGGACGAACTTCACATCGCCTCGGGCACGAAGCCTGCTGAGGAGGCTGCCTCAGTGCGGTCATACGTCGAACGTTGGGCGCCTGAGGTATTGGGACGGCGTCACCCCGGTATGACGCTTGAAGTCCCTAATCAGGTGCGCCTGGTCGAACCATCCCAGCTCCGCCGCCTTGTCCGCCCATCCGACCGAGCCGTAGACGTCGATGACCTCCAGCAGCCGGCGCATTCGCAGAATGCGGGCGAGCGTGCGTGGGCTGAGACCGACCTGTTCGCCGAGCTCTTGTACCGCTCGCCGCGCTTGGTTTGGTTGCTGATTCGACGTCGCACCCTTCTCTGATGGTGGGTGCTGCGGCCACACACGCCAGACGCCGAGAGGGCCGGATGATCGTGGTCAACTCGATCCTCGCTTCCCTTGCCGCGGTCGTGCTGTGGGGCCGTCTCGGCCCCGTCTCCTTCAGCCAATGATCACGAAGGGGGTTGGCACGAGATGAGCTTCCTCGGCAGCCTGCATGTCGCGGCTGCGGCGCTGGCCCTGATCGTCGCCGCCATCGTCCTGGTGCGAACCAAGGGAACCACGGCCCACGTACGGCTGGGACGGATCTATGTGGTGCTGTTGATCCTGGTTGACGCGTTCGCGCTGCTGACTTACCAGAACGGTATCGGCCCCTTCCACATTCTCGCCGTCATCAGGTTGGCCACGCTCACCGCGGGTCTTGTCTGGTCGCCGCGCCGGCGAGGTACCAGGCAAACCCACGGGATCTTGATGATCTGGTCGGTCGCCGGACTCGTGGGCGCTGGGCTGGCCCAGGGAGCGACCGCCGCGCTACCTCAGGCGAGGCCATGGCCGACAGTGGCCACTATGGCGAGCGTCTGTCTGCTTGCGACTCTGGCCACCCGAGCTGTGGCGTCATCGAAGGCCGCTGTCGGATCGACATCGCGGTCACGGTGGACGTGAGCCGCAAGTTCGTGAGCGCGCGGTCGCCTGATAAGGCAGAGGTCAGCGGTTCAAGTCCACTTAGGCCCACCACTAACGACCATCTCAAGCGTGAGAACGCCGGTGACCGAACGTGCCCTGAGCCTGCGAAGGGCGCTCACAATCGTTAGCTTCCCAACAACTGATCTATGACCGCCGGTACGGTCAGTTCAGCCCCGACTTGAAATTCTTCCGCAGAAGACTCTCCGCCACTTTCAATCTATAGGGCACTGGGGGGCTTGCCGCAAGACCCCTGTTGCGGCGGAGAATCATCACCTCGAAGCCAAGAAAGCTGCCGGGCTGATGACTATTGCCGCTGCGCGCCCCGCGCATCTGAGTAACCAGTTGTTTGCCGCGCTGGGCCGTATCAATCCGTCGCGCCGGCAGACGCTTCCACCCGCGACCACTGCACGTGACCTCATATCGATATCGGAGATGATGACGTGATCCCCGTGACCACCACAGCGTTCAACCTTCCCGAGCGTCTTGTCGCCAAGGCCGACCCGGCGCTGATTGCTGGCGACGTGAAGCACCTAGCAGCGGTCGCGGAGAGCCTGGAGCAGCAGATCGCCGACCTGTCCGAACGCCTCGACGCCCAACGCAAGGCCCCCGGCGGCACGGGCCGGAAGGCGCTGGACCGGGACCTGGAGATTCACCGGCTGACCGCTCGCCTGCGCCTGCTGCGTCGCTACGGCCTGGACCTATGCCTCGGCCGCATGGTCTATACAGACAGCCTCGAGCCCGTGTACATCGGACGGCTCGGCCTCACCGACAGTAGGGGGCGTCGGCTCCTGGTCGACTGGCGCACCCCCGCAGCCGAGCCGTTCTTCGCGGCGACACACGCCAACCCGATGGGCCTGACGAGTCGCCGCAGGTACCGCTGGACCCGAGGTCGAATCAGCGACTACTGGGACGAGGTCTTCACCCCTGAGGGGCTGGAAGGGCACGCAGCACTCGACGACCAGTCCGCCTTCATCGCCAGCCTGGGGACCAGCCGCTCGCCGCAGATGCGCGACGTGCTCAGCACCATCGCGGCCGACCAGGACGCCATCATCCGCGCGAGTTCCCGCGGTGCCCTCGTCGTCGACGGCGGTCCGGGTACGGGGAAGACCGTCGTCGCTCTGCACCGCGCGGCCTATCTCCTCTATTCCGATCCGCACCTCGGCGGACGCAGGGGTGGAGTGTTGTTCGTCGGTCCCCACCGTCCGTACCTGGCCTACATCGCCGACGTCCTTCCCAGCCTTGGAGAGGAGGGCGTGCAGACCTGCACCCTGCGGGACCTCGTCACCGAAGGCGCCGCAGCAGCAGTCGAGACCGACCCGGACGTGGCTCGGCTGAAGTCGTCCGCAGACATGGTGAAGGCGATCGAGCCGGCTGTGCGGTTGTACGAGGAGCCCCCGTCCAAGGACCTGATGGTCGAGACCGAGTGGGCCGACCTCTGGCTCAGCGCCGCGGACTGGAGAGATGCCTTCGAAGCACCAGACCCCGGCACGCCGCACAACGAGGCTCGCGATCAGGTCCGGGACGAGCTGCTGGACATCCTGATCGACCGGTTCGACGATAACGAGGACGGCGATGAGGTGCCTCCCGATCTGCTCCGACGGTCGCTGTTGCAGAATCCGGAGCTGAACAGCACCCTCAACCGAGCGTGGACGTTGGTCGAGGCAACCGATCTCGTCGGCGACCTGTGGTCCGTGCCCGCCTATCTCCGTCGGTGCGCTCCCTGGCTCACCCGGGAGGAAGTCCAGCAGTTGCAACGCGAGAATGCCCAGGCCTGGACGGTGTCCGACCTTCCGCTCCTGGACGCAGCACGGCAGCGGCTCGGCGACCCGGAGGCGTCGCGACGCCAGCGCCGGCGCGAGGCAACGGTCGCTGCCGAGCGGGCATACATGGACCGAGTTGTCGACGACCTTATCCATGCCGACGACGACGGGGAGGGCCTGGTGACCGCGCTTCGCCAGCAAGACCTGCGGGACGCCCTCGTCGACGAAGCCGGACTGCCGAGGGCCGACCCGGACCTGCTCGCCGGCCCGTTCGCGCAGATCGTCGTGGACGAGGCGCAGGAGCTGACCGACGCGGAATGGCAGATGCTGCTGCGCCGCTGCCCGTCCCGGAGCTTCACGATCGTCGGCGACCGCGCCCAGGCCAGGCACGGGTTCACCGAGTCATGGCAGGAGCGGCTCGAGCGGGTCGGGTTCGACACCATCAACTCGGCCTCACTGAGCATCAACTACCGGACGCCTGAAGAGGTCATGGCGGAAGCAGAACCAGTCATCCGGGCCGTGTTCCCTCACGCCAACGTGCCGACGTCCATCCGCCGAAGCGGTGTCCCGGTCGCCCACGGACCGACCTCCGACTTGGGCTCGATCCTCGAGACCTGGCTCGCTACGCACGCCGACGGCATCGCCTGCGTCATTGACGCTAATGGCATCGAGGACGACACGTTCAAGGCGACGTCCCGCGTCCGGTCGCTGACCCCCATCCACTCGAAGGGCCTCGAGTTCGACCTCGTCGTCCTCATCGAACCAGACGCGTTTGGACAAGGCACCGTCGGGACAGGCATCGAAGGAACCGTCGACCGCTATGTCGCGATGACCCGCGCGACCCAGCAACTCGTCATCCTCACGAGCACCTGACGGGGTACGCGCCCACCGTTGCGATCGGCTGAATTGCTCTAGGCGACTGGGGCCTCTTCTTCCTCACGACCGGGAACCGGGGTAGCCGCCTTCTCCTGCTGCCGCGGGTATGTCTTGCCTTCCTCCACCGAGAGGGTACGCGCGGTGTCGATCAGCGGAACATGGCTAAATGCCTGCGGGAAGTTACCCACCAGGCGCTCGGCCTTGGTGTCGTATTCCTCGGACAACAGCCCAACGTCGTTGCACAGGCCCAGCAGTCGCTCAAACACCTCGCGTGCCTCGTCTCGACGCCCCATCAGTGCATAGTTCTGCGCCAGCCAGAACGTGCATGCCAGAAATGCACCTTCTCCTGGCGGCAAGCCATCCACGTTGGCGCCGGGCTGCTGTGTGTACCGCTGTAGGAACCCGCCTACCAGCAACTCCTTTTCGATTGCGGCGACAGTGCCCTGGATCCGCTGATCGGTCGCGGGAAGGAACCCCACGAGCGGCATCATCAGCAGTGCCGCATCCAACTCCTTCGACCCGTAGTACTGGGTAAACGTGTTGCGCTTTCCATCAAAACCCTTGGACATGATGTCGCGGCGGATCTCATCGCGCACGGCCCGCCACCTGTCTATCGGACCGTCCATCTCTGCTTGTTCAACCGCCTTGACGGCGCGGTCCGCCGCTACCCATGCCATGAGCTTTGAATGAGTGAAGTGGTGGGAACTGCCACGCACCTCCCAGATTCCCTCGTCGGGTGTATTCCAGTTTTCCTCAACGAAAAGAATGAGCGCCCGTTGCAGGTCCCACGCCGGTTTGTCCGATTCGAGCCCAGCTTTGCGCGCCTGGTGCAGAGCGTCCATTACCTCGCCGTACACGTCCAGCTGGAACTGATGCGCAGCGGCGTTCCCAATGCGCACCGGATTCCCTTCGTACCCCGGAAGCCACTCGACGACGTATTCGTCGAGCCGACGCTCGCCCGCGACGCCGTACATGATCTGCAACTCAGCGGGGTCGCCCGCGATCGCGCGCAGCAGCCAATGCCGCCAGTCGCGCGCCTCTTCCGTGTATCCCGAATACATCAGTGATTGCAACGTGATGGTCGCGTCCCGCAACCAACAGAACCGGTA
>JBKOZG010000383.1:0-16756 GCA_046725775.1 Actinomycetota bacterium
CGTCAGCAATGACGACACCGTTGTGCTCTACGGCGGCAACAACAACTGGTTCGCAGCGTATGCGTACTGGTACTTCAAGCTGTATGGGCACGACAAGGTCCTGCTGCTCGATGGCGGTCGTAAGAAGTGGGAACTGGACGCGCGCGAGCTGAGCAGTGAAACGGTCACCCGACCAGCCACGAGCTATACAGCGACGCAGCCCAACCTCGACATCCGGGCGTTCCGAGACGAGGTGGTTGCCGCAATCGGCACCAAGAGCCTTGTCGATGTTCGCAGCCCTGACGAATACGCGGGCCGCCTCCTTGCCCCAGCCCACTTGCCGCAAGAGCAGGCCCAACGCGGTGGCCACATTCCAACCGCGGTCAATGTGCCGTGGAGCAAGGCGGCCAATGATGACGGCACTTTCAGGTCCGATGACGAGCTCAAAGAGATTTACAGCGACGCGGGCCTGAACTGGGACAAAGACATCATTGCCTACTGCCGGATCGGCGAGCGCAGCGCGCACACCTGGTTCGTTCTGCACCAGATCCTCGGACAGAAGAACGTAAAGAACTACGACGGTTCTTGGACGGAGTACGGCTCGCTAGTCGGTGTGCCAGTGGCCGTCGGCGACGAACCTGGCAATGCCTGATATCAGGCCTGACCGCGTTAACTCAGAAGGAGAACATCATGTGCGCAGCAACTAAGGGTGGCCTCAGCCTGGCCGGCGTCGATGTCACGAAGGAAGCCGTGATTCAGGGCCGCGTGCTGCGGGGCGGGAATCCTGTCGCCGGGGCGTACGTACGGCTCCTCGACTCAAGCGGCGAGTTCACCGCAGAGGTCCCGACATCGGCGACGGGCCACTTCCGCTTCTTTGCCGCTGACGGCAACTGGACGCTGCGCACCCTCGCACCAGGCGCGAAGACAGCTGATAGCCCGGTCCTGGCCGCACGCGGCAGCGTCAAAGAGATCGACGTCGACATCGAAGCTGTCTGACGGCTTGTCGAACCAACCCTCACAGAAATGCCCCGAGCCCATCGGCTCGGCGCTACGGTGAGGGTCTATGTCTCGGCTGTCAGGCGAATCTTTGCGTCCCCTGGGCGCATCTCACTCGACCGGTGATCCCGGATTCATCGCCGACCCGACCGAATCAGGGCACCGTTCGTCATCCGAAGACGCGGATACGCTGCGACCACGACGACAGCACGGCCAGCCGGCGCCTGAGGCGTCGCGGGGTGTCGCAGACGGCATTGCGTGGCTTTATCGCTACGACGCGTCCGCATCAGGCGTAGCAAGCGGCGACCACCGGACACTTCTGCTGCCGCTGGATTCGCATCCTTCGCATCCCTCCGGCTACCAGCAGGTCCCAGCAGCGTTACCCCCGCCGCGGCGGAGCCGCAATCCTGTGATCATCATGATCGTGCTCTTGCTGTGTCTTACAGCAGGCGCAGTGGCCGGGCTTGCCTTAGTGCTGCGATCCGACTGGCGAATAGCGGGCCCCGGCTCGGGGGCGTCCAGCGTGGAGGAGGGTGCGCCCTCCGACGCGCAGCAAGCTACCTTGTTGACGCCGACCCAGGTGAACGTCGGCTGCCAGGCGCCGCAGTCCACCGATGGCGCCGGTGATGTGGTCGTTTACGTGCCCGAGCAGATGTCGGACGGGAGAATGAACACGGCATGGCGGTGCAACGGCAGCGGCGTTGGCCAGGTCATCACTTTCGGATTTCCGCCTGGAACCACCATCGCCCAGGTTGGTCTGGTGAATGGGTACGCGAAAGTAGATCCGGGGAGCGGGGTGCAGCGCTACGGCGAGTATCGCCGGATCACCAGGGTGACTTGGACATTTGCCAATGGCACTTCCTATCAACAGTCGCTCAACGACGGAGTGGAAACCGTGCAGAAGTTGACCATCCCGCCCCAGTCGGGCGACCAGGTCACACTTGCCATCGAGGCAGCTACCAAGCCTGGATCGACGGCGAGGGGTCGCGATGCCGTCTTGATCTCCGAGGTCGTCTTCGGAAGCCCTAGTTAGCCCGCTGAATCGAGGATGAGAGTTACCGGCCCGTCATTTGTCAAAGAGAGCTGCATGTCGGCGCCGAACACGCCGGTAGCGACCTCGGCACCGCGGATTCGCAATGAAGAGGCGAAAGCATCGATCAGAGGTTCGCTTACCGCCCGCGGTGCCGCCGCGCTCCACGACGGGCGGCGCCCCTTACGGATGTCGGCGTAAAGCGTGAACTGGCTGACCACCAAGATCGGGGCGTTTTCCTCCTGACACGATCGCTCGCCATGCAAGATGCGAAGCGTCCACACCTTCTCGGCCAGGCGTTCAACGGCCGCTGGCTGATCATCATGGGCTACGCCCACCAAGATCACCAGGCCGGGCCGGTCGATTGCACCCACAACCTCATCGTCCACCTCGACTCGCGCCGAAGTCACCCGCTGAATTACCAGGCGCATGGCAAGCTGTGCAGTCCCTTGATCACGGCTGTCAGTCTTCCATCGGGAGAGATCGATGTCTCAGCTTCCGATGTACGCCTCAACTTCGACCTCGACCAGATGGGCAGGATCTGCGAGCCGCGCCACCTCGACCATAGTTGCGACAGGACGAATGTGGCCGAGTGTCTCCCGGTGCGCCCGGCCGACTTCGGCTTGCGAGGTGATGTCGGTGACATACATCCGAGTTCGCACCACCTGCTCCGCTGCCACACCCGCTGCCTTCAGCGCATCGAGCGCGATAGTGAAGGCTGCCAACGCCTGCCGGTATGGGTCACCGGGATGCAGCACCCCATCCAAACCGGTCGCAGTGGTGCCTGCCGTGATAGCCCAACCACCTGCCACGACCACGCGCGCGTAGCCGTATTTGGCCTCCCAAGGTGCCAACCCTGCGAATCTTGTGATCAACACAGCGACACCTTCTGCCACAATGACGCCCATGTCCACCGAAATGTCAACGCAATCGCTCTTGATCAAGATCACCTGTGGCGCTGAGGCGGCCGAGCGGGGGAATCAGGCGTGGACGGTTGCCGCAATGGGCGTGGCTGCTGGGGCCTCGGTATCGGTCTGGCTGACCGGCGAGGCGGTGTGGTTCGCGGTGCCCGGCCGGCAGCCCGATCTGCGGCTCCCGTACGCCACGCCAGTCGGGGAGCTGGTGGAGACCGTCAGGCTCGGGGGCGCGATCACCGTCTGTACCCAATGCGCCGCCCGGCGCGAACTGACCGAGGACGACCTGATCGAGTCGGCAACTATCCAGGGCGCAGCCAGCTTCGTTGAGGAAGTGCTTGCCGACAACGTTCGGGCACTGGTCTATTAGGTCGCATCCGTGCGAAGAAACGCTTCGCATGAGAGAGTCAGCAACCGGCACGACACCGAAACTGGCACAGTGGTGACCTATGGACCTGCGGCTTAGTTTTCGTGATCTTGAAGCGGCAGACCTGAGCGATCTGAACTGGTCAGGCGGGCCGGAGCATATCCGTGCTGTGGCCGCAGCGCTCGAGGCCTCCTACGCCGGAGACGTAGCGCTGCTCGTAGGCTCCCTGCCCAACGACCGGTTGGTCGCAATGGGCGGGGTCGACTTCCGGACATCGGATGAGGCCGGCAATATCTGGATGCTTGCGGTGCACGAACGGTTCCAATCGCTGGGCGTCGGAACTCAGCTGATCACGGCGCTGGAGCAAAAGATTATCGATCATGGTCGGCCGATGGCCAGGATGCTGGTGGAGCACGACAACCCCAGAGCCCGGGCACTTTACGAGCGATTAGGCTATTCCGAGGCAGGCGCGGCGCTCGACAGCTGGCCGGTGGCCGGAGGTAAGACATACGTGACCGCCTGCACGATCATGGAACGTACGCTCCCGGAGATCCACGATGAGCATGCGGTGCCCCACTAGACTGCGAGCCATGTCGCTGTCCTTTACCTTCGCGATGCTGTTGATCTGCGGTGTCGCGGCTCTCGGGCTGGTGCTGCTGATCATGTTGATCCGGCTCATTCTGCGAGCTGCTCACGCATCGCGCTTGGAATCCGCCGACATCGTCGTCGCTCGCAGACGATGAAGCGTGTCTTCTCGCTCCTCCTCAGCACGGCGGCGCGCGAATCCCGACGCTCGCAGCTAGGTGTGCGATCGGCAGCCGCCCGTTCCGGCGGTTGAGCCGATGTCATTCGAGCTCTCAGCGGACCTCCATCCGGATCTGACAGCCATCGCCTGGATGATCGGCCGCTGGGAGGGCAGCGGTAAGGCAACCTATCCGGGCACTGAGGATTTCGAGTTCGGACAGCAGGTCGACTTCGCCCACAACGGCGGCAACTACCTGCACTACTTGTCACAGATGTTTGAGGTCGATGATCGCGGAATTGCGATCCGGCCGCTAGACATGGAAACCGGGTTCTGGAGACCTCAGCCTGACGGCAGTCTGGAGGTCCTGATGTGTCACCCAGCCGGCTATGCGGAGGTGTGGTACGGAACAATCAGCGGAGCCAAGATCGAGCTCGTGACCGACGCGGTAGTGCGTACGGCCTCAGCTGAGGAGTATGCAGCGGGTCAGCGCCTCTATGGCAACGTTGCTGGGGACCTATTGTGGACATTCGACAAGGCTGCGCAGGGGCACAGTTTGCAGACCCACATGTGGGGCCGGCTACGCCGGGTCTGATCAATTTCCGCCCTCAGGTCTGAGAGACGTTCCTACCATGGCAGGCGTAATGGAAGAAAAGTATCGAGGGGAGTGCTGAAGCCACCATGACCGCTGTTGTGGCCGAGACTGGGCCAGATATCGGTGTGCCTTGGCACTACGGCGACCCGATGCGTGAACAGCGGCTGCTGACCGGTGGCGAAGGTGTCGTTGACCTGTCTCATCGTGGTGTCATCACGGTGACCGGGCCTGACCGGCTGACCTGGCTGCACTCACTGACGACGCAATACCTCGAAGGGCTGGAGCCTGGGCGCGGTGTGACGACGCTTGTGCTGTCTCCGCACGGCCACATCGAGCATGTGATGTATGGCGTGGACGACGGCGAATCCTTCTGGGCGCACACCGAACCGGGCCTTGCGCCGACACTGGTGAGCTGGCTTGACGGGATGCGTTTCCTGATGCGAGTTGAGGTCTTCGACAGGAGCGCCGAGTTCGCGGTCGTCTGGTCTGCTTTGCAGCTGGCTGGCGACAACCTTGTCCGAGTTGGCCCTGACTCGCTTGGTGGCCGCGAGCTCTTCGTGGCACGTGCTCGGCTCGGAGATGTCGTGGATCGCGGTCCACGAGCTGGCACCTGGGCTCTTGAGGCACATCGGATCGCTGCCGGTGTGCCAAGGATCGGCCTCGACACCGACCACCGAACCATCCCGAATGAGGTAGACCTGCTTGGCGTTGCCGTCCACCTGGACAAGGGCTGTTACCGGGGTCAGGAGACCGTCGCGAGGGTCCACAACCTTGGACGACCGCCGCGTCGGCTGGTACGCCTGCACCTCGACGGCAGCGTCGAGACGCTGCCAGCCGCTAAGGCCGCGTTGCTGCTGGATGGGCGTGCTGTGGGTTTTGTGGGCGGCTCGGCCCGTCACTTCGAGCTCGGGCCCATTGCGCTAGGCCTGATCAAGCGAAGCACGCCCCTCGACGCCCCTCTGATCGTCGATGGCATCGCCGCCGCACAGGAGCCGTTGGTCGATCCCGATATCGGCCTCCACTTACGCCCTGCACGCTGACACCGCAGTCGGCCTTATCGCCGCACGCGGCGACTCTCCTGGTCAGAAACTGGGTTAACCCAGCTTGCTTGCGCTTTACAGCGGTTGCAACCTATGCATTGCGCGAGGAAGGTGGGTTAACCCAGTTTTCGTCTGGGGTGCCGAGGCTGCCGGCCGAGCGGTTTCACGCACCGAGTTCGGCCAGAGTTTCCTTACAGGGCCGTATCTCGCCGACCCGCTCGCCCCCGCCCAGCACCGGACTGCTGACTTGGGCATCCAACGTTTCATGATCAAATCCAAGCCGCTTGAGTACGCCGGCCATCGCGACGGCCCGGGCGCGGGGATTCCCATCGCTGATCTTGATCGCCACTCCACGGCCGTCTCCCAGCCCGACCGCGTAGACCGACTCAGCGCCCGACTTGCCCACCAAGCCGGGGATGGCGCGGTGCAGTTCGAGCTCGTCACGGCGGGTACCTGACACATACTCTGGATGGCTCCGGATTGCCGTCGCGACGCGATGTTCGGCACCGTCGAATGCACTGGCGATGCGCCCAAATGCGCGGGCCAGGCCGTAGAGCGAGATCGCATAGAGCGGGGCGCCGCAGCCGTCAATCGCCACGTTGGTGGCCTGCTCATGAGCAAGATCATCAATGGCTTGCACGATGGCCAGCTGAATCGGATGATCAGGATCGCGGTAACTGGCGATGTCCCAGCCGTTCAAGACAGTTGTCCTGATCATTCCTGCGTGCTTTCCTGAGCAGTTCATCGCAAGTGAGGATTTGGGCACGCCGCTTCGAATAGCGTCCTCTCTGGCCTGATGGTCCAGTGGCCATTCCGCCGGCATCTGCAATGCCGACTCGTCGAGGCCTGACATGCCGAGAATGCGGCGGATGCCGTCGAGGTGGAAGGACTCGCCTGAGTGAGATGCACAGACTAGCGCTAGCAGCTCACCATCAAGATCAAGACCGGCCCGTAACATGCCGACTGCCTGAAGTGGCTTGTTGGCGCTTCGGGGATACATCGGGGCGTAATCGGCGCCGACCGAGGAAGCCAGACTGCCATCTGGTTTTGTGATGGCCACTCGCCCCCGATGAACACTCTCGACAAAGCCGTTGCGCACGACCTCGATAAGTACCGGGTCCGATTCGAACGGGCTACCCACGACCTGACCCTACGCGTTGATCACCTGCCAAGAGCCTTCGTTCTGCGGTGGGCGAACGCAGTTCTGCTTTATCCCGCAGCGGGGCTCCGTACGTTCTAATCTTCATGGTGTGAACTGGCATGAGTACGACGCCGCGTTGTTCGACCTGGACGGCGTGTTGACCCCGACCGCGGAGGTACACATGCGGGCGTGGCAGCAGCTCTTTGCCGACTTCCTCACAAAGCGCGGCATCGGCCAGCCCTATGTCGAAAGCGACTACTTCGACTACATCGACGGCAAGCCCCGCTACGACGGCATCCGCGCGTTCCTCGCCTCCCGAGGCATCCAGCTGGCCGAAGGCACCCCGAGCGACAGCCCTCAAGACGAGACTGTCTGTGGACTCGCCAATCGCAAGAATGAATTCTTTGTCGCGCTGTTGCGTGAGGAGGGCGTGCGACCCTACGCCGGGTCAGTGCAGCTACTTGATCATCTTAAGGAGCGCGGAACCAAGATCGCTGTGGTGACGTCATCACGCAATGCGTCAGCGGTGCTGGAGGCGGCCGACCTCCGACCACGATTCGACGTCATCGTCGACGGCAATGTCGCCGCTGAGAACGGCTTGAAGGGTAAGCCCAGCCCTGACACGTTCGTCGCCGCTGCTGAGGAACTCGGTGTACCCGTCGAGCGCGCCGTGGTGTTCGAAGATGCAGTCTCCGGAGTGCAAGCAGGCAATGCCGGCGGCTTCGGCCTGGTCGTCGGGGTCGACCGTGGCGTCGGAGCGCAGCGACTGGCTGAGTCTGGCGCCGACGTGGTCGTTGCTGATCTTGCTGAGTTGGCGGAATCATGACGCACCGTAGTCCCGACGATCCGATCTCTACGGCCGACCCACTCGACCGTAACCTTTTCCCGATCCATGAATGGGGGTTCACCGAAGCGGAGTACAGCACAGATGATCTTGGTGTTACAGAGTCGCTTTTCGCTGTCGGCAACGGCTATCTGGGCATGCGTGGGAATGTCGAGGAGGGCCGGGAGACCTACACCCACGGCACGTTCATCAACGGCTTCCACGAGACGTGGCCGATCCGGCACGCCGAAGAGGCCTTCGGCTTCGCGCGAGTGGGCCAGACCATCGTCAATGTGCCAGACAACAAAACGATCAAGCTGTACGTCGATGACGAGCCGATGCTGCTGTCGGTAGCTGATCTTGAATCGTACGAACGCACGCTGGACTTCCGTGACGGTCTGCTGCGTCGCAACATCGTCTGGCGGACGCCGGGAGGCAAGCGTGTCAAGGTCTCCTCGACTCGCATGGTGTCGTTCACTCAACGACATCTGGCGATCATGACGATGGAGGTCACCATGCTCGATGAGGAGGCTCCCGTGGTGATCTCCTCGCAGACCCTGAACCGCCAAGACGGCCGGGACGAGTACCACGTACGATCCGCTGCGATGGGCGCCGGAGCTGATCCGCGCAAGGGCGCGGCCTTCGAGGCTCGGGTGCTCGAGCCGCAAAGCCACTGGTCGCAAGATCAGCGGATAATCCTCGGCTACCGTTGCGCGAACTCCAAGATGACGCTCGCAGTCGGGATTGATCATCAGATCATGGTCGACAACGACTATCGCAGTTTCATCAGCGCAGATGAGGACACCGGCAAGATGGTCTATCGAGTTCAGGCCAAGCCAGGTCAGCCGATCAAGGTCACGAAGGTTGTTGCCTACCACACCTCACGCGGAGTGCCTTCTCGCGAGCTGGTTGATCGCTGTCGGCGAACCCTCGACAGGGTGATCGAGCTTGGTGTCGAGCCCGAGTTCGCTGCGCAGCGGCAGTGGCTGGATGCCTTCTGGGAGCGGTCCGATGTCGTGGTCCACGGCCAGCCGGCGCTGCAACAGGCGATTCGCTGGAATCTGTTCCAGCTCGCGCAGGCCACGGCGCGCGCTGAGCAGTCGGGGGTGCCTGCCAAGGGTGTCACAGGCACGGGCTACAGCGGGCACTACTTCTGGGACACTGAGATCTTCGTCGTTCCGTTCCTCACGTACACCTCGCCGCAGATGGCACGCAGCGAACTGCGTTTCCGCTACAACATGCTTAGTGCTGCCCGCCGTCGGGCGGAGGAACTGGCCCAAAATGGCGCACTCTTCCCCTGGCGTACCGTCAACGGGGAGGAGGCATCGGCCTATTACGCGGCCGGCACGGCGCAGTATCACATCGACGCAGACATTGCGTTTGCGCTCTGCAAGTACGTCGCCGCCAGCGGTGATCAAGACTTCATGAATCGCGAGGGCGTGGACCTTCTGGTCGAGACCGCGAGGTTGTGGGCTGACCTGGGCTTTTGGCGGGAGAACGGTGCTGGCCGCCGCAGCTTCCACATCCACGGAGTGACTGGGCCCGATGAATACACCACGGTCGTCAACGACAACCTCTTCACCAATGTCATGGCCCGGTTCAACTTGGCCAAGGCCGCAGAGTTGCTGCGCCAGCTGGAACGAGAAGTACCGCGCGCGTATCGACGCGTCGTGGAGAGGCTTGAGCTTGCTGACAAGGAGATCGAGGAGTGGGCCGCCTGTGCGGAAGCAATGTCCATCCCTTATGACGACGTCACCGGGATCAACCCGCAGGACGCGCACTTTCTTGATCGGGAAGTCTGGGATTTGAAGAACACTCCGGCGGAGAAACGGCCGCTGCTGCTCCACTATCACCCGCTGGTGATCTACCGGTTCCAGGTGCTGAAGCAGGCAGATGTGGTGCTGGCCCTGTTCTTGCAAGGTGATCATTTCAGCCAGGAGCAGAAGCGCAACAACTTCGAGTATTACGACCCCATCACGACCGGCGATTCCACGTTGTCCGGGGTGGTGCAATCGATCATCGCCGCCGAGGTCGGATACCGCGATCTTGCACTGCGCTATTTCAACAATGCGCTGTTCGTCGACCTCGCCAATCTGCACGGTAATACCAGCGACGGCGTCCACGTGGCTTCCACCGGTGGGGTTTGGAACATTCTGACCTACGGGTTCGGCGGTATGCGCGACTACAACGGGACCATTACCTTTGACCCGCGGCTGCCTGAGTCATGGGCCGGTTTGACGTTCCAGATCACCCTCCGCGGTACTCGGGTAAAGGTGGATCTTACGAGGCATGAGATTGCCTTCACAGTCGTCGCAGGCGAGAGTGCGGAGGTGGCCGTTCGCGGCGAGTACTTCAAGGTAACGGCTGGTGCGCCGGTGCGTGTTCCATTGGCCCACCAAGGGTCGTACATCGAAGGTCCGCTCCCGTCCAAGACAGCCGATCGACGGCCCGATGGGACGCTGATCACCGCTTCGGTGCCACAGGCTGTCATGTTGCGCCGATAATCCAGGGGGCACTGGACGCGAGCTCAGAGCTTGCATTTGCTTGCAATTGCAAGCACACTGGCTGGCATGGTGAGAATCCGTACCCAGAAGATTGGCGAGCAGCTCGGTTCGCTCGGTGAGTTCATTGCCGGTCAACGCCGAGTGGCCCAGTTGTCGCTGCGTCAACTCGCCGAACAGGCTGGAATCTCCAACCCCTACCTCAGTCAGATCGAGCGAGGGCTCCGCAAGCCCTCGGCAGAAGTGCTGCAGCAGCTGTCCAAGGCGTTGCGTGTCTCCGCCGAGTCGCTCTATGTACGGGCCGGGATCCTGGATCCGGATGACCACCCGGCCACGTCTGTGGAGATGGCAGTGCTAGCCGACATGGCTATCAGTGAGCGGCAGAAGCGCGTGCTCATCGACGTATACACCTCATTCGTCAAGGAGAACGAGAAGGCCGCGCCCACTGGCAAGCCCCAAAATGATCAAGTACTCAACCAAGAAGGAGAACGTCATGTCTGAGAATGAACCTTTCGCCGAGGCTCCCAAGTCGGCGTCTGAGAATGAACCTTTCGCCGAGGCTCCCAAGTCGGCGTTTGAGAATGAACCTTTCGCCGAGGCTCCCAAGTCGGCGTTTGAGAATGAACCTTTCGCCGAGGCTCCCAAGTCGGCGTTTGAGAATGAACCATTCGCCGAGGCTCCCAAGTCGGCGTTTGAGAATGAGGCGTCCGCCGACGCCCGAAAGTCGGCCCTGGAGTCGGACTACGCCGCGTTGTACGCGGTTGCCGGAATCACTGATGCGCTGGCCGAGGCGCTCAAGGGCGCGCTTGCCGAGACGCAGCAGAGGGCGAGCAAGCGGATCAACGATCTCCAAAGCAAGCGCCCTGAAATGAGCAGACAGGCCAAGTCCGGCGCCGAAGAGCTGCGCACGTTTGTGATCACGCTTCCGGAGCAGTTCAAGCACCTGCCTGATACCGCCAAGGCTCGGATCGCCGAGCTACAGAGGCAAGCAAATGATCTGTTGGCTCAAGCGACCGCCACCTACGGCGATTTCGCATGGCGCGGCAAGCAGGCGGTCGACGAGGTGCGGCGGACCGCACGTGACCGGTCCACCAAAGCGACCAAGCCAGTCACGCCTCGCAGCCCGGACACGTCCGCCGAGAGCGGCACGGGCGCGATTTAGAGGGGCCACTGCCAGACTGGTTAGCAACCAAAGAACGACCCCTCACGCCCCACCTTCTTGCTCGCGCCCCCCGCGGGCAAGAGAGGTGGGGCGTGAGTTCGCCTCCCCCCGGGCTGACCTCAGTCGTCGAATTCGCCGGCTAGTGAGTTGCGTCGTTTCTACGGTGGGGAAGGGCCGAAGCTTCGGAGCAACAACGAGAACCATCTTCACCGATCGGCTGGCGAATCGCGGGGCGAGTGACACGCTCGTGACCGACTTGTGTCGAAGCACCTTTCAGTAGGTCACGAAATGGGCACGCCCCGGCGTCCGGCCGACTGTGCTCCTCTCAGGCCTGTTTGGAGCGTGCTCGGCCGCGGGCACGCGCCGCCGCCGACAGCATTACCTTCCGCATGCGCACCGCCTCCGGAGTCACCTCCAGGCACTCATCGGCGCGGCAGAACTCCAGTGCCTGCTCCAAGCTCATCGGCCGCGGCGGCACGAGCCGCTCCAGCTCCTCGCCGGTGGAGGAACGCACATTGCTGAGCTTCTTTTCCTTGGTCGGGTTGACGTCCATATCCTCGCCGCGCGCGTTCTCGCCGATGATCATGCCTTCATACACATCTGTGCCGGGTACGACGAACATAGTGCCGCGCTCCTGCAGGTTGAACAGCGCGTACGAGGTCACTTGGCCCGAGCGGTCCGCCACAAGCGAGCCAGTGAGCCGGGTGCGCAGATCGCCGGCCCAGGGCTGGTACGCCTCGAAGACGTGATGCATCAGTCCGGTGCCACGGGTTTCGGTCAGGAACTCGGTTCGGAAGCCAATCAGGCCCCGAGCTGGCACCAGATATTCGATGCGGACCCAGCCAGTGCCATGGTTGACCATCTGCTCTAGCCTGCCGCGGCGTAGCCCGAGCAACTGGGTGACAACCCCAACGAAATGTTCCGGAACGTCGACGGTCAGCCGCTCGATTGGCTCATGTACCTTGCCGCCGATCTCACGGACCACCACCTGCGGTTTCCCGACGGTCACCTCGAAGGATTCACGGCGCATCATCTCGACCAGGATTGCGAGCTGCAGTTCGCCACGGCCCTGCACCTCCCAGGTATCCGGTCGCTCGGTGGGCAAGACCCGGATCGAGACATTCCCCACCAGCTCAGCATCGAGCCGCGCCTTGACCAGCCGCGCCGTGAGGTTCTTGCCCGAACGGCCCGCGAGTGGGGAGGTATTGATGCCGACGGTCATCGAGATCGATGGCTCGTCCACGGTGATCAAGGGCAACGGTCTGGGGTCGTCTGGATCGGATAGCGACTCGCCGATCGTGATCTCTGGAATACCAGCGATGGCGACGATGTCACCCGGTCCCGCCGACGTGGCAGGCTCTCGATCCAACGCATTAGTGATCAAGAGCTCGGAGAGTCTGACGGTCTGGATGGTGCCGTCGGCGCGGCACCAGGCCACGTTCTGATTGCGTCGCAAGGTGCCGGCGACGACTCGGCACAGCGCGAGGCGCCCGAGATACGGTGACGCGTCCAGGTTGGTGACGTGTGCCTGCAGCGTCGCTCCTGCCACATAACTGGGCGCCGGGATGTGCTGCAGGATGGTCGCAAACAAGGGGGCCAGGTCTTTGCTGTCCGGCATCTCCCCGTTGCCCGGTGGAGTCAGCGACGCACGTCCGGCCTTGGCCGATGCATAGACCACCGGAAAGTCGAGGCCATCGCTGCTGTCGTCGTCCAGGAGGTCCAAGAAGAGTTCATAGGTTTCCTCCACTACTTCAGGGATGCGGGCATCGTGACGATCGACCTTGTTCACAACCAAGATGATCGGCAGCTTTTTGGCGAGAGCTTTGCGGAGCACGAAGCGAGTCTGGGGCAGCGGACCCTCAGAGGCGTCCACCAGGAGCAGGACACCATCAACCATCTGCAGGCCGCGCTCGACCTCGCCACCGAAGTCGGCGTGGCCCGGCGTGTCGATGATGTTGATGGTGACAGTCGAACCGTCCTGCAGCTGGTGCCGTACTGCAGTGTTCTTGGCGAGGATGGTGATGCCCTTCTCCCGCTCCAGGTCGAGGGAGTCCAGCACACGTTTCTGGACAGCCTGACCGGCGCGAAAAACCCCCGACTGCCAGAGCATCGCGTCGACCAGCGTCGTCTTGCCGTGGTCGACGTGGGCGACGATGGCTACGTTCCGCAGATCAGAACGGACGGGCACTCAGCAAGACTTTCTCCCCAGGCTTGGGCAACCCGGCGAGTCTATGGCAGCCTCCCCAATGGACCACTACCAGTTGCGGCCGAAGCGGGCGAACGATTGAGATCATTGCCTCCAGTGGGCGGACTTCTGTTACCCGTACCCTTGCCCTATGGCGGGTACAGACTGGTTTCGAGACTCGTTCCGAACCGAGTATGACAAGCAGAACGCGGCCATCGGTCGGTTCAACTTGGCGATCTTCGGCAAGACCGGAGTCGGCAAGTCCACCTTGATCAACGCGATCTTCGGCGAAGAGGTCGCGCGTACCGGGATCGGTGAGCCAGTCACCCGCGGCAGCCACCTCTATCTCGACAAGATTGGGCACCTAGGGATAGTCGATACTCAAGGTCTCGAGGTGGGCAAGGACAACAAACAGATTTTGTCCGACCTCGACAAGGCCATGACCCAGATGCGCAAGCTCCCACTCTCCGAGCAGATCCACGTCGCCTGGTACTGCCTACGCGGAATGGACCGGCGCTTCGAGGAGGCCGAGGCCGATTTCGTCCGCCGGCTCGACGAGATGGGCCTACCGGTGATCGTGGTGCTGACTCAAGTACCGATGCGCGGCGGTCACTACCACCCCGACACGGTGCTGTTGGCGGAGCAGATCATCGCCAAGCGACTGCCGATCATGGCAGGCCGCCCGTTCATGACCTACGCCAAGGCAGATGAATTCGCCGGCCAGCCAGCTTATGGGCTCAAGGAACTTCTGGATGCCACCTTTCGCGTTGCGCCCGAAGGTGTTCATGGAGCTCTCGTCGCGGCGCAAGAAATCGATCATGCGCGGAAAGCGCAGGAAGCGAACAAGTACATAACCGCTGCCGTCGCGAGTGCTGCCGCCGCTGCCGCCACCCCGATCCCGTTCTCATCTGCCGCCCTGCTGGTGCCGATCCAACTAGGCATGATGGCCCGGATCGCCCAGATCTACAAGATCAAGTTCGACCGTGCGGCGTTGATGGCGATCGCTTCCACTACGGCGGCGACACAGCTTGGGCGGGCGACGTTCACGAGCTTGATCAAGCTGGTGCCGGGAGCAGGCACGGTTGTGGGTGGTGTCATTGGGGCAGGAGTCGCGTCGACCTTCACGTACGCGATGGGCCAGGCGTGGTCGACGCTCTGCGAGCGTGTGGTGAAGGGCAAGCTGGGCACGGCGGGCACCGTCGTCGACAATGCGGAGCTTCGCGAGGTTTTCATGGACGAGTTCCGGAAGCGGATCAAGATGGGGCGCAAGGAACTGCGCACAGCGTCGGCGCCCGATCCCAATCTCATTGACTCCAGCAAGCAGCACTAGCGGATGAAGCATCCAACGGCGCCTACTGGAACAAGTTGCTGACAAGTCAAGGCCTGCTCCAATAGCCTGCGAGCGATGAGTATTCCGGACGTGGCGCCGTTGCTGGAGGGCGAGCCGCCTCATGATCAAGTCGTCTTTGCGACACGATTGCAGCGCTACTGGCCGGATCTGCTGACCGGCCTGACAGGTGCCTATCCGGACCATGCGCCAGAGATGGCCTACCGTCTGGTCGAGATCGCCGCGCAGAACTTTCAGCAGCGGCCCGCAGACTTGCGGCTCCTGGACCTGCGGCGGCACGCCGATCCGCAGTGGTTTCAGCACCCGCGGATGCTCGGTTACGCCACGTACGCCGATCTTTTCGCCGGCGACTTGAAGGGTGTCGCCGACCAGGTGGATTATCTCGCGGAGCTCGGGGTGACCTATCTGCACCTCATGCCGCTGCTCAAGCCACGGCCCGGTCAGAATGATGGCGGCTACGCGGTGATGGACTATCGGGCCGTACGCTCCGACCTCGGCAGTATTGACGACGTTCGGGACCTGGCAACCGTGCTGCGCTCGCGCGGGATCTCCTTGACTTTGGATCTCGTCCTGAACCACGTAGCGGCAGAGCATCAGTGGGCAGTGAACGCACGTGCCGGCGACCCCTTCTACCGGAAGTACTTCCATATGTTCGCGGACCGGGAGCTGCCGGACGCGTACGAGCGCAGCTTGCCTGAGGTCTTCCCGGACTTCGCACCTGGCAACTTCAACTACGACGAGGAATCCGCGTCCTGGGTGTGGACGACATTCAATACCTGGCAATGGGACCTCAATTGGCACAATCCCGACGTCTTCTACGAGTTCGCGGATTTGATCTTGTGGCTGGCCAATCTGGGCGTGGAGTGCCTGCGCCTCGACGCGATTGCCTTCATCTACAAACGGATGGGTACCAACTGCCAGAACCAGCCCGAGGTGCACGCCATCACGCAAGCCCTGCGGTCCGTTGCCCGGATCGCTGCCCCAGCGTTGATCTTCAAGGCGGAGGCGATCGTCGGCCCCTCCGACCTGGCCCCGTATCTGGGGGTCGGCAAACATGCTGGCAAGGTCAGCGACATGGCATACCAGAACTCTTTGATGGTGCAGATCTGGTCGGCGCTGGCTGCGAGGGACACTCGGCTGTTTTGCGCGGCTCTAAACCGTTTTCCGGCCAAGCCGCCCACCACGGTGTGGGGCACGTACCTGCGCTGCCACGACGATATTGGCTGGGCGATCGATGACGGCGACGCAGCCTCGGTAGGGCTCAATGGCTTCGAGCATCGCCGCTTCCTTTCTGAGTACTACGCGGGTCTCTATCCGATGAGTGATGCCCGCGGCCTGGTATTCCAAGAGAATCTGGCTACCGGCGATCGCCGGATCAGCGGAACTGCGGCGTCGCTGGCTGGGATCGAATCGGCGCTCAACAGTGGCGATGAGATCCACCTGGAGCTGGCAGTGCGCCGTTATCTGCTGGCCTACAGCCTGGTCCTGGGGTTCGGTGGGTTGCCGCTGATCTACATGGGTGACGAACTCGCGCTGCGGAATTACCGCGACTTCGTCGAGGACCCGGACCATGCCGATGACAACCGCTGGGTGCATCGGCCGCCGATGCCATGGGACTTGGTGGAGAACCGGCACATCGAAGGCACCGTTGAGTATCGCGTCTGGCACGGCCTGCGGCACATCATCGCCGTGCGTTCCTCGCTGCCAAGCTTGGACGCCTCTGTCGAGAGTGAGATCCTCGACCCGGTAAACCCGGCCGTCCTGGTGTTTCAGCGCAGGTACCAGACTCAGACGATGGTCGGTGTCTACAACATGACGACCGAGCCGCAGAAGCTGCCGCGCTGGCTGATTCCGCTCGGCAACTGGGCATGGGATGCGCTCACCGAAGAGACTCCGTTGACCAATGGGCCGCTGACCCTGGATGGGTACCAGG
>JBKOZG010000339.1:0-7338 GCA_046725775.1 Actinomycetota bacterium
CTTCGGACCCTCAGCTCGTCACGGAAATGCGGGTGTAGCTCAATGGCAGAGCTCCAGCCTTCCAAGCTGGTCATGCGAGTTCGATTCTCGTCACCCGCTCCATAGCATTTGCCCTGGTCAGACTCGAATCGTGGCGCCGAATGGTAATCGAACATCGAGGCTTGGTACCGCGCCGTGCCCAAAACGTGCCCAAAAAGTCATGATGGGCCCTGTTCGATTAGAGCGTCCAAAGCCTCCGCGATGGCCCGATCCCGCGTCATGGTGCGATGCTGATAGATCAACGCAGCCCGCATGCTCGCGTGACCGAGACGACCATCAGCTCGCGAGTACTGGCGCCCGAGGACGCGGCGAAGTGGTTCCCGGAGTGCCGGAGATCATGGAAATGAAGATCCGCCGGAACAACATCGCCAACGGCCTTCTTCGCCCGGGCCCAAATCCTCCCAAAGCTCCGCCGGGTCGGCGTCACCCCGTACGGGCCAACGAACACCCGACCGTCCGGTCCGACCTCAGCGAATCGGTCTAGGTGACGCGCGATCTCAGGCATCAGCGACCGCGGCAACGCGATCGTCCTGACACCAGCTGCGGTCTTAGGCTCCTTCAGGACCAACCTGCCGCCAACCTCAACGACAGAGCGCTCGATGCTGACCGTTGCCTCGTTGAGGTCGATGTCAGAGTTGCGCAGGCCCATCAGCTCCCCCCAGCGTAGAGAACCGAAGGTGGCCAACAAGATCAGAGCCCGGTAACGTTCCGACACCGCATCGGCCAAAGCCCAGACAGCCTCGACCCCAATCACCGGACGCTCCGGAGTCGGCTCCACTCCAGCACCCTTGATCCGGCAAGGATTCCGGCCAATCACCTCGTCATCCACCGCCGTGTTCATTACCGCACGCAGCAGGCGGTAAGCCTTGGTCACCGTGCTCGCGCCGGTACCGGAGTCCAAGAGATCTTGCCGCCAAGCTCTCACCCGCGGCGGGGTGATCAAGGTGAGGTCAATATTGCCCAGCGAAGGTAGCACTTGACGTTCAAGGAGGCCAAGGTACAACTCCCGCGTGCGATCAGACAGTTCGCGTTGGACCACCCACCGGACCGCATAGACACCGAGGGTCTCGGTGCGTGCGCTCGGGTCGCGCCACTGGCCGCGAACCATGTCGGCCTCGGTCAGCGACAGCCAACGACGCGCAAGTGTTCGGCTGGGGAAGGTCTGAGGTGCTGTCCGCCGGCGACCGTCGGGTCCGGTATAGCGCACCTGATAGCGCCCGGAAGGCAATTGCCGGAGACTGCCTGTGTGTCGGCGACCCACGCTCATGGCCGGCGACCTGTCGTAGGAATCGGCATGACCGGCACAGAGCCCGCCTCGACGAACTTGATCAATGCACTTTCGCTGATTCGCACATGCCGACCCACGCGCACAAACTCGATTCGGCGCTCAGCGATCAAGCGCCGAACGAATCGCGGCCCAGTGTTCAACAGCTCACCAGCCTGGTCCACCGTTAGTAGGCGATCCATGTGTTGTCACTCCCTAACCGTCGACTGCAAGTGGCGCGCCCGGCGCTCCGCGGTCGATTCCAATAGGACCGGCGCCGGTGGTGCAGCCCAATTGCAACTTTCTGATCGGTACGACGACCATCCGGAGGTTGGGCCGGTCGTTGTGGTCGGCGTGAGATACCGAAATCGATCGCGATCGCAGTCAGGCATCACAAGCACTTCCCTGCCGAATCTTCTGGGAAATTACGTGCCGACTCGCCGCCACAGCCGGCATGCCGCAACACGGCAAGGACGAGACCGAGATGGTAGGGATCCAAGCTGGCCATGAGGCCGCCCACATCTTCGAGCGCTTGCCAACTGCGAGCGCCTCGACGAGTGCCAGAATGTGGCGATCTCCTGAGGTCACGGCATCCGAGTACTCCCCTAGGAGCTGTGCGTCGAGCCAGGTGATTCCTCGGTCGTCGGTCCGCAGCCATGGCTGACCCGACTCGACGAAGCTCCCACCCCTTGCCTTCATCAACAACTCCACCGCAGCCTCGGTTGTATGGCATCCCCTTGCCCAGTCACGCAGTTCCGCGGCAATTCCGCCGGCATTGGCTGCCGATGCGGTTCGGCTCATCGTGGTCGACCTCCTCGGTTCGGATGACGGACCGAAATCTCACGCTCCGTGGCGGCTCGGCCGACATTCCGAGCACCGTCCGCTCGAACGCGCGGCGCATGTTCGGTGGGCCTGAGGTGAGCGGCCGCTGCCACGGCCTGGTTAGTCGCCGCAGCCACATCGGCGGCGGCGTTGACTAGGCCGCGGCGGGCTGGTTCGGGGAGCGGGATGACTTGGTTGGCCGCGATTTGATGTGGAGTCGCCCACCTCACTCCCTCAAACCGGGTTTCGCCTTGTTCGATGGCGACCTCGGCTTCGCCTTGGGCTCGCATAGCGATCACCCGGGCAGGAGCAGCCAGACCAGGGTGATCAGCAGCGATCTCGCGGGTGACGTTGGCTAGCTCGACGCTGGCAAGCAGGCTGCAGTGCAGGGTCATGACGGTGGCAGGCAGGTCAATCCGGCCCGCGATCTGGTCCGGGGTCGCCCAGCCGGTCTGGTTAGCAACTGCCCCGCGGACGGCGGCGCGAAGCTGGCCGGCCGCCTCAACCAGCGCCGGATCGGTGCGGCTGGCCGGTGTGGTGAGCTCTGCCCAGCGGCGTGCTGACCGGCTCCACGCCAGCTGGGCCTGCTCTAGTGCCGGGGTGAGTCTTTTGATCACGCCAGCGTCGATCTCGTCTCGCCGCGCGACAGCCTCACAGACGACGGTGGTTGTGGTGGCGATGAGCGCCTGCACCCGGGACACCCGGACCAGATCGGCGGGTTCCGGCTGGTTGGCGAGTGTCCGGTAAGCGTGGATCTCCCAGGCGGCCAGTGCTGCTTCCAGACGCATGGTGGGGCGCCGCCGACCGGTTGCCGGTTGGTCGGCTGGGTCAACCCGCTGCGCCGCCAGGGAATCGGCAGTGAGCTGCTCGATGGCGTCGAATCGGGCAATCATGCCCCCGACCGACTCGACCTCCAGCGCAGTAGGTCGCTCAACCAAGGGCTGGCGTCGCCGCGCACCAACTTCCAGACGATCTTGAAGGCCACGCTCATACCCGGTGAGTGCCACCGTGGTGGCGTGTGCGGCGACATATAACGCGTGCAACATCTGGGTCTTGGCGGTCGTTGGGCCGATCCGGCCGTCTGGCGCTTCGGACCGGACCTGCCGCTGAAGCAGGCGCCGGGCCTGCGCGAGGTTGGATGCGATCTGCTCCCATGCCTCATTTCTCGGCCCGCGCCCGGGCCAGTGTCCTGCGGCAACGCTGCGATCAACGGCTCTGCCCATCGCTGCCAAGATCGCGATCGGATCAGCATTGGGCGAGACCGTCGGGCCAGGTGGAAGTACGGCCCACAGCTCGGCCGCGGCTTGCATCAGCTGCGGCCAGCCACGCACCATCCCGAGCGCTCGGTCAGCGGACATGTCGAGCAGCGCCTCGCGTGCCAACCCATCGCTGCCATCCAGAAGTTCAGCAACCGTGCGGCCCTCACCCGCCGACACCGGTGTTCGCCTCCCACACCAGGTCGGCCACCGTGGCCCGAAGATCATCAACAGCGTCCGAGGCCGCTAACGGCGCGAGACGTCGCAGCAGTAGCTCCGCCGACCTCAGCAGGCTGGCCGGTTCATCACCGACCGGCACCGGCCCGTCGATCTCGGTGCCATCGGGGACCAAGTGCCGGGCCTGGTCGGCTGCCAGGTCGATACCCAAAGCGCAGAGCTGTCCAGGCGATCCAGCCCCTGCGCGATCGGCGGCAGCCCAAGCGAGGACTGCTGCCTGTCGGAGTAGACGCACGACCCCGGCAAGGGCTTCTGCCGTGTCGACATCCATCGCGTGCTTGTCCAATCGAACCTCCTCTGAGTTATCGAGCCAGAAGCCACGACAGGCCGCACGATCCGCACATACCTGTGGAAACCTCCGGTATGCCTAAGGCCGGCACGCCCAGCTGGCGGTCGGTCCAACAGCGATCCCAGCTATAGCGGCGGTTGAGGATGCCAGGACCCCGGCGTGTTGTGGCTCTCCCGGGGATGGCTGCTCAGCGTCGCCGGTGAAGTCAGACAAGCCATCTATAGGTTCGTGGCAAGCACCGCGATCCAGTTCATTCCGGACCTGCGCGCCGACTTGGACAGCGTCAGAGCGAGGTACGTCAAGCTGACGACTACCGTCTGTTCGTGAAGATTGCGAGCTCGGTCGAAATCGAGAACGCACAGATTGATCCTGGCGAGCCTCCCAGCGGGCTCAGCGCCGAAGCCAGCGACGCCTCCGACCTTTAGACTCGGGGTCCCCGGTGGGGACCGTCGATGGGTCCACCATCGGCTTCGTCGCGTCGCCGAAGAGCAACCGGCGGATGGTCTTCAGGTCCTCTTCGCGCCACGCTTCGAAAAGGTCGAGCGTCGTGATGACCGGCTCCGCCTGGGCTGCCAGGAACTCTGGACGGCTGTACGGCTTTGGACTTCGCTCATGCGGCACGGACCGATGCTGGTGGTTCAGCACAAGCGCGCCGCCTTCAACCGGCGTATTGCCCTGCAAGCTCCGCCACCCTCGCAGATGACGAACAAGATCCTCGTATGCACGTTCCGGCGCATTGCCGCTGGCGGACTTCACCTCGACGAGCCGCGAGCGATCGCCGTAGGTGCAGAGCAGATCGGCGTTCTTGGTGCCACCCAAGTAATCGTCGAGATCGACGACATTTACGTCGGCCGCCTCCAGCACCATACGCACCGCATCGACAAGCTGCTTGCCGGTGCCGTAGAGCAATCCATCCCGCACCGCGGATCCCGCCACTTCGGCATCTTCGAATTCACGCTCCAGGTCAGTCCGTCGAGTCGCGTACTCGGATTCGAGTTCCGTCATGGCAGCCCGTGCGGCTCTCTCACGACGGGTCATGAGGGCTTGGTCGCTCGCGAGCGGACGCCTCGCCCGACGCAGCGCGTCTGGCAAGAACTCCGGCAGGGCCTGCTCGAGCAGCCACTGAAGCAGGACACGCCACGGCGCCTCGGCCGGCACTACGTAGCGCCTCTCGACGCCATCCGGGGATATCCACGCGGCGACGACCGGCTCACCAAGCTCCGTCTCGACTATTGGCTCAAGGATCCCTTGGGCAGGGTGATGGACGCGTCCGTTGTACGCCTCGTACGTCACCCCATGGAGGGAGAGGCTGCGCCACGAGAGCGTCGGGTTGCAGCTCAGGAGGCGGAGTGCCAGCTGGCTGTCAGCGTCGCCGAGGTCCGGCGCTGATCGAACCTTCGCGCCTATACCGAGTGGCTTGCTGCTGATGCTGGATTCGATGCAGCCGAGATGGATGGAGTCATCGTGTTGCGAGAGCACGTTCCGAAAACCACCACCGTCGCGCCGGCGGCCTACCGGGCTGATCACGAGGGCCAGCTCACCACGGCTCTCAGCACGCTGCCGGAAACGGTTGAACTCGTCCGCTCCGTGCCCGGAGTAGACACTCGGCGCCAGCGCCGCCGCGCAGTCGGCGGTGTCGAAGCCAACCCAGCGCGGCTCAAATCCCAGAGCGTTCCACTCCAAGGTTGCGCTAGCGATCGGCGGACGGCGCTTCTCGCGAAGCCAGCGCGACGCATCCTCGCCGTGCTCGCGCTGTCGAGCCTTGATGTCATCCCACGACGCCGGCGGCTCAGAACCGACGTGGACCGGGATAGGCAGCGGTGTCATGCCGGCTCAGCCCCTGGCATACCGGCGAAGTGGATCGAGAGCAGCTGCATCTTGCGCAGATACATAGGAGCGATGGCCAGGTGGACGCGAGCTGTGTCCTCGTCGATCTTTCGCCCGGTCGGGTGGCCGACCTCATTGCGGGTAAGCCGGATCAGATCGGCGATGGCGTCAAGCGTGAGAGCGTCAGCGAGCGCGTCCGGCAGGTCCTGCCGAACCGGCTCGATGCGCTTTCGAAACTCCGTCCATAGGGTGAAGTAGTTGCTGCGTCGCTTGACAAGCTCCTTAGCCATGGCCTGCGCACCGGCTATCGATGAGGCGGCGTACGACTCCGCCATCACCAAGAACGCCCGCTCGGCGGCTACGCCGAGCATGACCGATGTCGCCAGATAGCAACGTCCGTTGAATGACTGCAGAGCCTCAGTGAGGTACAGCTCGACAAGATCGTCCAGGTCGGGGATTTCCCGACGAATTCGATCGAGGTAGCCGTCCGGGTCGCGTGGCTCCCACGTCCCGCCCTTGGCCACCCGCTGGCCATCGGCAGAGAGACACCAGCGCCAGTTGTCGGTGCCGGACCCCTGCCCGGCAGTGTCGAGATACACGAGGCCGTCTCCGACGAGCCCCCAGATCGCCTCCCAGACATCGGTGTCGGCGCACTGCGTTTGCTGCTGGATGCGAGCGACCAGATACGAGCGACCGAACCGGGAGTCTGCTCCGCTCCCCAGATGGGTAAGCACAGCGCGCCGAGCATTCGTCGTCATGGAGGCTATTCGATCACCACCGACCGACAAGAATTGGGCGGCGGCCAGTTTCACACGAGCCATCGGGCGCGAACACCGCTGTCGAGCGGCTTTGAACGCCTCGTTGACGTGCGGGGCCGGAACCCCAAACAGCTTGATGTACACCCTTCGCATCACGCCACGCACAAGCCGGCGCTCGACGGCGGTAGCCAAGATCACGATCCATTGGCCGAGACCGTCGGGTCCGCAAGCCCACAGCTCAGGCTGCGGATTGCATCGGCTGCGGCCATCGACTCACCATTCCAAGCGCCCGGTCCGCCGACATGTCGAGCAGCGCCTGGCGTGCCAACCCGTCGCTGTCCTCGAGGAGTTCAGCGACCGTGCGGCCCTCACCCGCCGACACCGCGTGTTCGCCTCCCACCATCAGGTCGGCCACCGTGGCACCAAGATCATGTCTGCCGCTCATCCGACGCGTCCGTGTCGACCGCCCTGCTAACCGCGCTGAAGTTGCAGCAACCGGTTATCTCCCGCACTGTCACGCGGCCGCCACACCAGACAGCCGCCTCACGCAGGGACAAATCCTCATCCTCGGTCATCGTCCGCAGGGCTTGCCCAGCGCGCCGTTCGGCGTCCCGCACCAGAGCATCGCGTTCACCGAGCGCGGTCAGCACCGCGACCGCTAGATCCTCGAGCCGGCGTTGCCGGTCGGCCCGTTCTCTGCGCAGGATCGCCTGGGCATCTAACGCGGAGCGTCGCGCCGCTTGCCTCACCGACTGCTGACCCATCACATCTCTCCTATCGGCACCGGTCACTAATCGACACCCGCCCTTCACCCAGTGCTAAGCCATTCCGACGACTCGAGCGGTC
>JBKOZG010000409.1:0-5212 GCA_046725775.1 Actinomycetota bacterium
CGCGAACGACTCTGCGGCCTGGGCGGCACTGGTACGGATCGCTTCCAGGTCGTGCCGGAGATCGAACAGGTCTTGCAACAACGCTTCGGCTTTCACCGGATCCTTTTGCGACACGTCACGTTCCAGCCGTGCGATACGAGCTGAAGTCTCGGCAATCAGATCCTCGTGCGTCCGCATCGTTTCCGCCCGAATCGCGGCGATGAGCTCGAACGAGCTGGCCGGCCGCAGCTGGCCGCTGTCGAGCCGCTGACGCACTGCGGAGAGCTCGCGTCGCGCAATCTCTGATGTCAACGACGAACTGGTCGGGCCGAGCACCGTGACCAAAGCCCTGGGAGTCAGAAACACCTTCAGTGGCTGAAAACGAAGACGCCCATCCGAGCCGCGGGCGATTCCGTTAACCGCGCTGAAGTGGTGGTCGGCGTAGAAGCGCATCTTCGGCACCGGAGACCGGCTGTGGCACTCCTGGATGTCGCTCGGCCTGACATCAATCAGCTCACCGAGCAGCTCCATGCTGTCCTCATCGGTGTGGTCGAAGTCCAGCCACAGCGTGCCGCCATCCCGAGCAGCGGCATCACGTATCCCCGTCATCGACAACGATGCCGCGCCCGCCGGCGAGATCAGCCGTGCCTCCGTGGGAACATCCTGACTGCGACGAGCAGCGATGTCGCCTAATTGTGGCTACTAACATGCATTGGCAGCCTAAGCCTCAGGCGCAACCCATCTCGAGCAGCTCAACGCCCCACAGCCTGTCCACGAAACTGGCTCAAGATCACGGTGTCCGGGAACCGAGAACAGCTCACAGATGACGCAGAGAATGTGCAGCGTTAGCGATCTCATGAGGTAGCCGGACTCCCCCACTCAGCCGAAGTCGCGGCCAAATGGGAGCGGACAGGTTGAAGCCCTTGAACGTCAGGCCGATCGCCTCGTAGTCCCAGGGCTCCCGTTTGGCCACGGCGGCTCCAGCCACCGCTCAGCGATCCCTACCAAGCAAGCCTCTTAGGTTGCTCCCAAGAGCCGCGAGCACCCTCGGGAACGTGCCCGGTGAAGGGTCCATGTACGGGCACCGCCCGCAAGGGCTCGCCCTCGTGAGACGGGGTGACGAGGGGTTAGGCCAGCAAAAAGCCATTGCGACGCGCTTCATAGTTCGTCGACGATCGTCTGGTGCCTGAGCGTGAGGACCTGTTCACCTACTATGCCGGGCAGGACGAGGAGCAGCGCCTCTTCCGGTTTGCGCACAACCGCCTCGAGTTGCTGCGGACGCGCGAGCTGCTGCAGCGTCAGCTGCCATCGCCTCCGGCGGTGGTGCTTGATGTGGGCGGCGGCACCGGCGTACACGCGGCCTGGTTGGCGGGCCGGGGCTACCGCGTGCATCTGGTCGACGTCGTCCCGGAGCATGTCCGAGCCGCAGCTGAGCATGGGCTGGTGACCGCCGAAGTCGGCGATGCCCGGCGGCTGACGCAGCCGGATGCGTCGGTCGATGCGGTGCTCCTGCTCGGCCCGCTCTACCACCTCGTGGGCAAAGCTGAGCGGATCGCGGCGCTCTTCGAAGCTCGGCGAGTCCTGCGGCCCGGCGGGGTATTGCTTGCCGCGGCCATCGGACGGTTCATGGCAGTCCTTGACTGGGCGCAGCGCGGCGGCCTCACCGCCGACGTCGCGGCCAAGCTGGTGCCAGTGCTATCCACCGGCGTGCACGACCCAACCCTCGGGTTCACCGACGCCTTCTTCCACACCGCCGCTCAGCTGCACCAGGAGGTGGCGGAGGCCGGGTTCGCCGACGTACGGATCCTGGGGATTGAGGGGCCGGCATGGACTATCGTCGACGCGCCCGGTGAGGACGCCGACGCACGCCTCGACAGCGCCCTGCGCTGCGCCCAGTTGACCGAGAACTTCGCAGAGATAGTCGACGCCAGCGCCCACCTAATGGCCCTCGCGACGGCTCCCTAGCAATCAAAGAGCCCCCGGCGAAGCCAGGGCGAGCCGCCGGTGCCGCACGTGCGACATTCCCATACGAGGGCGGCCGCCGCCGAGCCGATGCCCGGTAGAGAGTCGGCTTCCGACATGGTGAAGTCGGTCTTGATGCGCAGACCTCATCTCAAGTGGCACGTCAGTGAGGTTGTTTGCACCTGAAGCGACCGCATCAAACCTGGCTCCCTCCTGAGTCCGACATCATCGCTGGGAGACTTGCTGCGGCGGGCTGTGGGCGGCTGTGTCATGGGGCGGCGCTCCATGCGGCGTCACCCGCCGCCCAGTTCTGTCCGGGCCGGGACCGGCGATGGCAGGCCCATGCAACGTGGCGCGGACAGATCGCGGAGGCGAGCCGTTGAATGACTATCGGTGAGCGGTTCTGTCGAAACAGTTGGCGTCCGGCCCGCCTGACCAGCCCTCGATCAAGGTGCCGCCGGTTCGGATCAACGGCACGGGACAGGGTGTCCGTGAGACCAGAGAACAGGGATGTCGTGACGCCGGGCCCGCGCCCGGGCATTCCATCCGAACGGCGGATTTACACTGACTTGATGGCGTCGGGCTCATCCGCCAACCGCTTGGGATGGCCGAGTTTCGTGGCAGTCACCGCCCCGCCAGTGGTGCTGGCTGGGCTCGGCCTGACCCATCCCGACGACCTGACAGGTGCCTCGGCCGGGTGGTGGACTAGCCTGCACATCATCTTGGTGCCGCTGTTCCCGCTGCTCGGGGTGTGTCATTGGGTCCTGTTGCACGGCCGGCCGGGTGTGGTCGCGTGGATCGGCCGGGTGGCGGCGTTCCTCTACATCGCGTTCTACGCGGTGACCGACCACATCGCCGGCATCGGCAACGGCGTGGTGATGCTGCGGTCCGACGCAGCCAGTGCCTCCGAACGTCCCGAGATCGACTGGCTCTTCGACGTCGCCAACGATGTCGGCGGCTCGGGTACGTGGGCGTTGGCGTTCGCCGCGGTTGCCACCGCGGTGGTCGCACTCCGCGACGGGGGCCGGCGCGTGCTGCCCGGTGCCGTGCTGCTGGTGCTGTCGAGCGGGTACTTCGCCGTCGCCGGAGTACACATCTACTGGCCCCGCGGAGTTCTCACCATGGTGGTGATGGCCCTCGCCTTCGGCTGGCTGGCGCTCACACTGCCCCCGGCCGAGTTGACACAGCAGCCAACCCCGGCACGGAGGGGCGCCGAAAATGCCGTCACAGGTTGACCGAACCGGCGGTAGCACCCCGGTCCAAGTGATCGGCCCGATCTACATGGACGATCTTTGTGGCCGCTGATGAGCGGTCGATCGTTTCGTGCTGGATCTGCACACCCCCTGGCCCCCACGCATCCTGCAGGTATCAGCGCCCGAACGACCCGACCAGCCCTCGAACGACAACGGCGTCGTCGACTCCCGAACCCCTGGCCTCCATGCTGTTTGACGCCTGTCCGCCTGACCTGCCGCTCAGACTTCCCCGTAGCCACGGCCGGACTCGAGATCAGGGGTCTAGCAGATAACGGTGGATCTGATCTGGTCGATGATCTTCATTTGGTGGGGATTCGGCCTTGGCCGAAGTGCGTGCGAGCCGGTGGCCCGAATCGGCCATTGACGCGGTCTGCCTAGCTGGCAAGCCCGTCCTTGTAGATCCGACCGTCTTTCATGATCACGCTAAAAGAGCTGTCTGGTGTGGCGACCAGGCTCAGGTCCTGCAGCGGATTGCCGTCGACGAGCAGCAGGTCAGCCAGCGCGCCCTCCTCGACAACGCCGAGTCTGCCTGGGTAGGGGTGGCGCTCCCCGGACATGGCCAACAGTTCAGCATTGACTGAGGTCGCCATTCGAAGGACATCGGCGGGGGTGAACCAGCGCGTCATCTTGGCCAGCTGGGCGCCCCGCCGGCTGGCAAGCTTGGCATCAAACAAGGTGTCAGTGCCCCAGGCGAGCTTGACCTGGTGTTTCTTGGCCAGCTGGTACGCGGTGTCGGTGCCGTTGCTGACTCGGAGCTGTTCGGCCCGGCGGGCCGGGTCGGGGATGGGGATGGCGTCATCGTCGTCGAGAAACGGCTGCAGGCTCCACCAGACCTCGTGCTCGGCCATCATCGCCACGGTCTCCTCATCCAGCAGGTGACCATGCTCGATGCAGCGCACTCCAGCCCGGATGCCCTGCTGCACCGCCCGGGGAGTGTAAGCGTGGACGAGCACATAGGTGCCCCAGTTCTCAGCTGCCTCAACCCCAGCGTGTAGTTCGGCTTCGGTGTACTCGGTGACATCGATCGGATCGTACGCCGAGACGACACCGCCGCCAGCCATCATTTTGATCTGTGACGCCCCAAGCATCAGCTGCTCCCGTACCGCGCGCAGCACCTCGCCGACGCCGTCAGCGATCACCCCGGCTCCCATGAGTTCCTGATGCGACAAGTGCCCACATACCCCGCGCGGCACCTCGTACCGGCTTCGGTAGTCGCCATGCCCGGAAGTTTGCGAGATAAACGCACCCGACGGGAAGATCCGCGGCCCGACGACGAGTCCCTCGTCGATCGCCCGTTTGAGCCCGAACACCGGGCCGCCGGCGTCGCGTACGGTGGTGAACCCCTGCATCAGCAACGCCTGCGCCGCAATCCCGCTGACGAGGTCGATGTAGGACGAGTCGGCTGCCGCCCCCACGTGCAAAGGCAGCATCTCGAACCACAGATGCGCATGTGCGTCGATAAGTCCAGGCATCAATACCCGACCGCCGCCGTCGATCACCGTGCGCTGCTCGTCGCCCGCGGGCGAGTCGACCTGCGCCGAAATCGTCGCGATGGCGTTGCCTGTGATCAGCACGTCCGTCGGATCGCTCAGCTGATCCGACCGCCCGTTGAAGATCTTGACCTCGCGGAAAAGTGTCGACGCCATGTTCCCACTGCCATTCATGTCCCTGCCCTCCCGGATCCGGCTCATCATCCCAGCAGGAAGCGAGCATGCGCAGGCCCAGCGGTAGGCTCGCGCTGACCGGGCGGACGGCGGCTACCGGCTTGGTTGTTCGCGTGACGGGGAGCCCTAACCGCGCTCTCAAAGGACCATGAGCGCAATGAGGGCCGCCCGGACTCCGAGGTCGTCGATCATCGCAAGAAACGATAAGAACTTGCGGACCTCTGCGAAGACACGACCGCCATTCGCAGATTATGTGATCATCCACGATCAGAAGAGGGTCAAACATGGCTGTCTCAGCACTGCGCATCACCTCTGAGCAGGCGCGCCAGTTCCGTGAGGAGGGCTTCTTTGTCT
>JBKOZG010000182.1:0-5577 GCA_046725775.1 Actinomycetota bacterium
GTGTGTAACTGCCGACTGCTACGGTGCTGGGCTCAGCAGGACTGGACGCCGTACCACCACCGGCGTCCCCGGGTCCATCAGAGCTGCGATGTCAGGTCTAAGTGCCCCAAGGTGCAGACGTCGGCGAGGTCACGCTGCTCAAGGCAGCGTGCGGCTTCCTCACGGGCGGGGAGGACATGCTCCCGTGCCTTCGAGTCGTCAAGGGAGGACGACGATTCCGTCCTCGTCGGAGACCACGGTTCGGCCGGGAATAACCTGCACTCCGTCGATCTCGATGGGCTGGTCAACCTGTCCGGCGCCGGTCTTGCCGCTCCTGCGTGGATTCGTACCCAACGCCTTGATGCCAATCTCCAGACCATTCAGGGCGACGCTGTCGCGGACCGCCCCGTTGATCACCAGGCCGGCCCAGCCGCGGTCTACGGCGATACCGGCGATCACGTCGCCGACCAACGCTGTGCGTAATGAACCACCACCGTCGACGACCAAGACCGCGCCGGCGGCATCGGGCCAATCGGCCAGCGTCGACTTGAGTAGTGCGTTGTCCTCGAAGCACTTGACCGTCACCGCACGACCTGCGAAGCGAGGATGTCTACCGAAGCTCCGCAGCTGGAGCGGGATCGACTGCAGTGCCTCACCGTGCAGGTCGACCAGGTCGGCTGTGCTCATCTGGTCGGCCGATTCCGTTGACATCAGGCCGCCCGCACAGTGAGCACCGGGCAAGGTGAGTCCATCAGGATGCGGTGCGCGTTACTTCCGAGCAGCATCTTGCCTACGGCTGAGCGGCGGCGGATACCGATCACGCAGAGCTCGGCCCCGACCTCCTCCAGCACGTCGATCAGCTCGTCGGCCGCCTCCCGCCCCCGCACCTCCTGGCGAATCGTGAAGGTGACACCTGCCTTGTCCAGCGTGGCCCGCACCCAGGCAAGGTCGGCCGGCTGAGCGAAGGCCGGGTCGTCCAGCGCGTCCCCGCGGGAGGTGTTAACCACCACCAGCGGGCGGTCGGACTTGCGTGCCTCCGTGGCAGCAATGGTGAGGGCAGCACGTCCGGCCGGTGTCGGGGTGTATCCGACGACGATGGTCACTCGCGCGTCTCCTTGCTATCGGGATGGGTTGAGGTCATCGCCGCATCGGACACATCGATGTGGCGGTGCTCCGCCACCGAGAGTGCCGGCTCCTCTGATACCGCCTCGACCGCTGCGGCTGCCTTGGCCGGCAGCATCCGCCGGATAGCCTTGAACAGCCACGGCCAGATCAGTATCAGTACGACGATCGAGTACGCAGTGATCGCGATTGGAGACAGTTCAAACTCGCCGGTTGCCGGATTGGTGCTCCCAAACAGGCCACGCCAGTCGCCGGATGACAGCTGTAGCGCCCTGCGGCCCTGCAGCTCGACCCGCGGCCCCAAGATCACCGCGACGATAAGCGGTAGCACTGGCAGACCGAAACGCCGCATCACGAAGCCGAGCAACCCGAGCGCCAACAGCAAGATCAGGTCGAACGGCGACCCGTTCACCGCGTACGCTCCCATCGAGGCGAAGAACAAGATGCCGGCATACAGGTAGGGCCGTGGAATCCGCAGCAGCTTCGCCCAGACCGGGGCCAGCGGCAGGTTGAGCAGCAGTAGCAGTGTGTTGCCGATGAACAGGCTCGCGATCAGACCCCAGACCAGGGCACCTTCGCGCTGCAGTAGCAGTGGACCGGGTTGGATGCCGTACGACGTGAGCGCGGCCAGCATCACCGCGGCCGTGGCATTTGTGGGCAGACCGAGCGCCAGCATCGGCACCATGGTTCCTGCCGCGCTGGCGTTGTTGGCTGCCTCCGGGCCGGCGACGCCCTCGATCGCGCCCTTGCCGAACTCCTCCGGGTGTTTGGTCAGCCGCTTCTCGGTGATGAAGGACAAGAAAGTCGGGATCTCCGCCCCACCGGCGGGCACCGCACCGAACGGGAAGCCGTACGCGGTGCCCCGCAGCCACGGCTTCCATGATCGCTTCCAGTCCTCCTTGCCCATGAACGGCTGGCCAACCCGGATCACGTCGGCCGCTTTACGGCGCAGGTGCGCCGCCACCCAGAGCGCCTCACCGACAGCGAAGATGCCCACTGCGACAACAACTACGTCGATGCCGTCGCCGAGCTGAGGGATGCCGAAGGTGAGCCGGGCCTGACCACTGACTGCGTCGATGCCGATGAGACCGATGGTCAGGCCGATGGTGAGCGAGATGAAGCCTCGCAGCCGCGAGCTGCCCAGCACGGCTGTGACAGCTATGAAGGCGAGCAGCATCACCGCGAAGTACTCCGGTGCGCCCAGTGAGATGGCGAACCGGGTCACGTACGGGGCCGTGAAGGCAAGCAGCGCGGTACCGATGGTGCCGGCCACGAAGGAGCCGAGGGCTGCTGTGGCCAGCGCTTGCGGAGCCCGGCCAGACTTGGCCATCAGGTTGCCCTCGAGGGCGGTCACCACCGACGCCGACTCGCCGGGCGTATTCAGCAGGATCGACGTCGTAGACCCGCCGTACATGCCGCCGTAGAAGATCCCGGCGAGCATGATCATTGCGCTGGTCGGCTCCAGCCCGTATGTGACTGGCAGCAACAGCGCCACGGTCATCGCGGGCCCGATCCCCGGCAGCACGCCGACCGCCGTCCCGATCACAACACCGAGCAGGGCGAGGAGGAGGTTGACCGGGGTTGCCGCCGTGGCGAACCCTTCGAGGAGGAACTGGAAGCTGTCCATCACAGGATTCCCTGCAAGATGCCGGCCGGCAGTGCGACTCCCAACCCGATCGCGAAGCCGTAGAACGTGCCGAGCGAGAGCGCAGCGGCGATCACCAGATCGCGGATGAAGTGTCGGCTACCAAGCACGATGGCAGAACCGTAAAACAGCAGACCTCCGCTGATGACCCAGCCGAGGATGTCGATCAAGAAGATGTTGGCGGCGAACACGCCGACCAGCAGTAGCACCGTCTTCATGTCGGCCTTGGCGTGCAGGTCGATGTCCTCACCGGCCTCCTGCTCGCCCAGATGCCCCCTGGCGACGGACACGGCCAGACACGCTGCCAAGATGATCAGCAAGCTGCCCACCAGCAATGGCACCGGCTTCGGCCCGAGCGGGTCGGTGCCGGTGCGGTTGTTGCTCAGCTGCAGGGCGTCGACGAGAACGACGACCCCGGCCAGTACCAGGCCTCCGCAGAGTAGGTAGTCGGGAACCCGGCTCGGCCGCGGGGGCTCGGCTGCCGGCACCGTAGCACCGGCAGCCGCGACCGACTCGCTCACGCTAGTCCGAGCTGGCTCAACACATCCTGCACCCGCTTGGTCTGGTCAGACATGTAGGTGGAGAACTCATCCGCGGTGAGGTAGGCATCAGCCCAGTCATTCTTGGTCAGCACGTCCTTCCACTCCTGACTGTCGTGCATCTTGGCCACGGCGTTGACCAGGGCCTGCTTGTCGGCATCAGACAGCTCCGGCGGAGCCACGACACCACGCCAGTTGGTGAACTCGAGGTCGATCCCGGACTCCTTCAGAGTTGGCGCGTCGAGGACCTTGACCCGCTCGGCACCGCTGGTGGCCAGCACGCGGATCTCGCCTGCCTCCACCTGGTCGAGGAACTCCCCGTACCCGGAGGCACCGAACGCCACCTTGTTACCGAGCACGGCCGGCAGCAGGTCACCGCCGCCGTCGTAGCTGACGAAGTTCACCTTCTTGGGGTCGATGCCGACCGCCTGGGCCAGCTGCATCGGCAGGAGATGGTCGGGTCCGCCCGGAGCGGAACCCCCACCGACAGCCAGCGACTTGGGATCGGCCTTCCAGGCGTCGACCAATTCGGTGATGGTCTTGTACGGGGAGTCCTTGCCCACAACGATGGCGCCGGACTCCTCGATGAGCTTGGCGATCGGAGTCGTCTGGTCAAGCTTGGCGGTGGACTGGTTGGTGTACTGGGCGCCCACCACACCGAGACCCATCATCATCAACAGCTTGCCGTTGCCCTTCTCCGAGACCGTGCGGGCCAGCCCGGTCGTGCCTGCGGCACCGGCGAGGTTGAACACCTCGATGTTCTGCGTCGCGCCAATGTCGTCCATGACCTTGGCGGCTGCCCGGGCGGTTGTGTCGTACCCGCTGCCGGGGGTGTTCGGCACCATGAACCGCAGACCAGCGAGTGGCTCGTCCGCCGGCGCGGAGGCTCCGGGCTCGGCCCGGTCGGCGGTGGCACCGCACCCAGTTGTCAGTAGCGCTGCTGCGCCTACCAGGGCCGCGGCCAGCTTGAGTTGTCTGAACATCATCATTCCTTCGTCCGGGGGCCTAGATCGGTGATTGTTGGGCCGAGCAGGCCATCACCGGTGCTCGAGATGACAGTGCCATCGCGAACCTGCGTTGTCTGCTTGTGGCCATGATGGAGGTTGTGGTCTTAATGGTCGCACTGGAATTGCCGCCGCGACCAGCCTCGATGCACACGGCCCTCGGACAAGATCTGTTTCGCAACGCGATCGAGATCTCGGCCGACGCCAACGCGAGCGGTTGCTACTCCCCAGAGTCGCTCGATCGCTACGGCGCAATGGGTGAAGACAGGCCTCGCGCACACAGCATCCCAACCGGACTGATGTGAGGCCGGCCTTGGTGACCCTCGCAACGGGTAGCTGACGCGGCACAGCGTCAGGCCGGCGATAGGCCCGGCAGCTCGCGGTGCGGAACTATCGCCTCGCGAGGTGATGGCACCTGCAGCAGGAGGGCGCCCTGTTGAATGATCAGCCGGGGGCTATCCAGGTGCTGCCCGCGCAGGTTGTCGAGGTCGCTGCGGCGGGAACCGAGATTGTGGAACTGGCCGGGCCCGTAGATACAGTCGATCGAGCACAGCCCGGGGCGCCGGCGAGCCAGCTCCGCCTCCATGGGGATCCCGATCTCCGCACCGATGGGGTCGCCGACCGGCAGCGGCTCAAGTCGAGTGTGCAGGTCGCCGGCCACGACAAGTCGGCCACCGGCGGCGTCCGGGGCGGCGAGAACCCGGCCGGCCAGCCCGAACGCTCGCAGGCAGTCACCGCTAGTGACCATGCTCGCTGACCGAGAGAGCTGGCGTGCAAAATCGAGGGCTGAGAGCCCTGTTCATTTGTGGGGTGATCGCTGGACCCTTGTTCGTCATTGTCTTCCTCATCGAGGGCGCGATCACGCCCGATTATGACCCGGTGCGTCATCCCGTCAGCTCGCTGGCGCTGAGCCGGTTTGGCTGGACGCAAACCCTAAATTTCATGGTTGTCGGCCTGCTTACGCTGGCGTTTACTCTCGGCTTGGTGCGCCTGCCCGGTGTCCGTCATAAAGTCGGGGGGATCTTGGTTGGTATCTGGGGAGTCGGCCTGATCGGGGCGGGAGCCTTCGTCACCGATCCGGTCAGCGGATATCCGCCGGGCACGCCGCCGATGCCGGTCGAGGCGACCACGTCCGGGGCATTGCACGATCTGTTTGCGCTGGCAGTGTTCCTTGCGTTGGGCGCCGCATGTTTCGTCCTCGCGGGTGGCGAAGGGTGGCGGTGGGCGATTTTTTCCGTATTGAGCGGAGTAGCGTTCCTCGGTGGCTTCTTTGTGGCAGGCATCGGGT
>JBKOZG010000129.1:0-5095 GCA_046725775.1 Actinomycetota bacterium
GAAATTGCGCACATGCTCCGATCAACGCAGTAGAGACGGCTTCCGGAATTATCCGAAAACCGCCTCTGACTAGGCTACTTACTTTGTAGCGGGGACAGGATTTGAACCTGTGACCTCTGGGTTATGAGCCCAGCGAGCTACCGAGCTGCTCCACCCCGCGTCGACGGTGAACCACCTTACGTCAGCGCCGACGCTCAGCCAAATCGCCCATCTCCGGGATCCGCCACAAGCCCGCTGTGCATGGTGCGATCAGCAAAATCGGCTCAGTCCATGTCGGAAAATGAGTCGCGGATATCCACGTTATTCCATTCCAGCCAGCTGCATCATGTCGGCCACCATCGAGCGAGTCTGGCCCAAGATCACGACGACTTATATGGAGTGAGTCGGCTGCAGCCGCTCGCTGGTCTCGCCGGTCGCTCGCAGTTGGTCCCTCGCAGAAGTGGGGAGCCGGCCGTTCAGGCAGCTTGACTCGCTGCTAGGGGCAGGCCTCCGAATCCATGCCTCCTAATTCACCCAGCTCGTACGCGCGTACCAGCGCGTCGGGCGGGTCCAAGCGGTCCCATCGACTTCGGGCAGACTAGGCAGACGTGACTTCACCGATCAGCGTCACTGTATGGGGCGAGAACTTTCACGAACGATCCGAACGAGACAGAGCCGGCATGGCCGAGCGCTACCCCGGCGGTATGCATGGAGCAATCGCCGCTGGTCTCACCGAACTGCTGGGTGACTCTGTCGTGGTCAGCACCGCTACTCAAGATCAGCCAGAACACGGGCTGACCGAAGATGTCCTGAGCAGTACCGATGTGCTGACCTGGTGGGGGCATGCCACCCACTCCAGCGTTGACGATGCGGTCATCGATCGCGTACAGCAGCGTGTCCTCGGCGGTATGGGCCTTCTCGTGCTGCATTCGGCGCACTTCTCGAAGATCTTCCGGCGCCTGATGGGCACCACATGCTCCCTGGCCTGGCGGAACTCCGGCGACACAGAGCTGGTCTGGTCCATCAACCCGTCCCATCCGATCACTGCAGGCATTCCGCAACCGATCGTGATCAACGAGCACGAGATGTACGGCGAGTTCTTCGACATCCCAGTGCCGGACGAGTTGATCTTCCTCTCCACGTTCAGCAGCGGCGAAGTGTTTCGATCTGGCTGCTGTTGGCGACGCGGCAAGGGCAAGGTGTTCTACTTCTCGCCCGGCGATCAGGAGTACCCGGTTTACCAACACCCTGACATCAAGCGGGTGTTGGCCAACGCGGTGTTGTGGGCGCGTCCGGAGCGGGATACTGACTTCGCCGAGCCAGCAGTGGTCAGCCAGCCAGCGCCCCGTTTCAACGGCCTCCTTATCGGCGAAGGCGTACGCTCATGAGCCCGCTTCGTGCCGGTGTGATCGGACTCGGTTGGGCCGGACAACAGCATTTGGCTGGGTACGCCGACGCAGCCGATGTTGATCTTACGGTGCTGGCTGGCATGGAGACTGATGCGCTGCAGCAGCTTGGCGCGGCGTACGGCATCCCGGACGACCACCGCTACACCGACTGGCGGGACCTCATTGATCATGAACAGCCTGATGTGCTGAGCATCGCCACGCCGACTACGCTGCATGCGCCCATCGCTGTGGCAGCTCTGGACGCAGGCATGCATGTCTTGTGTGAGAAACCGATGGCCGAAAACGCGGACACCGCTCGGCTCATGGTGGAGGCGGCCGAGCGCAACGATCGCGTACTCGATGTCTCTTTCAACCATCGGCGGCGCGGCCACGTCCAAGTCCTCAAGAAGATGATCGACGCCGGCGTACTCGGCAAGATCTATTACGCCAAGGTGGGCTGGCTGCGCCGCGAGGGGATCCCGGGGCTTGGCAGCTGGTTCACCCGACGGGCCACCTCTGGCGGTGGGCCGTTGATGGACCTCGGGGTGCACATGCTCGACATTGCGCTCTATTTGCTGGATGAGCCGCAGGTTCGGGCGGTGACTGCGGCGACGTACGCGGAGTTCGGGCCACGTGGCAAAGGCAGCTCGCTGTCGCCGTTCATCCGCAAGACCGGAGTGGAGCCCGGCGCTTTCGACGTCGAGGACCTCTCGTCTGCATTTGTCCGCCTGCAGGGCGGCGGAACGTTGCTGCTGGAATCGAGCTGGGCTCAGTGGATCCCGAAAGATCACTGTTACGTGATGCTCTACGGCTCCGAGGGAGGCGCAAGCATCGAGTGGGGGGCGCCTGGTGACCCAGACCGCCGCCTGAATATTTGGACCGAGAAAGAAGGCGTGCCGGCGAGCCTTCATCCAAACGTGCCGCCTGATGGACTACATGCCGAGTGTGTCTTGGACTTCATTGCCAAAGTGCGATCCGGTGACTACACCAACCATCGTGGTAAGCAGGCGCTGGCCCGTGCCCTGGTGATCGACGCCTGCTATGCCTCGGCCGAGAAGGGCACCGAGATCAGCCTCGATTCGTAGTTGTTCGTTGGTGGGCTCGCCGTCTAGCCACCGCCCCGTCAACGTCACGGCAGGGTATAGCGAGTTGAGACGCTCACAAGTCGGCAGAATGAGCAGGTGATCGAGGGTTTTGAAATCGGCCACCACACCGCGGATGGCGACGGCTGGCTAACCGGAACGACCGTTGTACTGGCTCCGCAGGGAGCGGTGGGCGGCGTCGACGTACGCGGTGGCGGCCCCGGTACTCGAGAGACCGACCTCTTGCAGCCAACGACGCTCGTCGAACGGGTGCATGCGGTCGTGCTCACCGGCGGGAGCGCGTACGGACTGGCGGCAGCGGACGGCGTCATGCTCGGTCTCGAGGCGGCCGGGATAGGGTTCCCTGTCGGTCGGGAGCCTCATCAGGTCGTACCCATCGTGCCTGCGGCGGTGCTTTTTGACCTTGGGAGAGGCGGCGTCTTCAGCAATCGGCCGACATCAGACTTTGGAGCGCTGGCTCTGGCCGCCGCCAGCAGCAGCCAACCTATGACCGGCTCAGTTGGCGCGGGCACAGGCGCAATCTGTGGAGGGATCAAAGCGGGCTTTGGCTATGCGGAAAAGCAGCTCGCCTCAGGCGTCTCGGTCGCAGCAGCCGTCGTGGTGAACGCGGCAGGATCGGCCGTTGACCCGGCCACAGGGCGGCTGTGGGCTGATCGGGATCAGTTGCTTGCCGCGCCCGCCCGTCCCGAACGAGAGGCGCTTGCGGCTGCCTTCACAGCAGCGCAAGCCTCGGTTGCCACAACGATTGGCGCAGTCATGACAGATGCGATCCTGTCGAAAGCCCAAGCCACCAAGCTTGCCGCGGTAGCGCACGACGGGATGGCCCGCGCCATCCGGCCGATCCACTCGATGGTGGATGGGGACACCGTGTTCTGTCTTGCTTCCGACCGCCGACCAGTCGCTGAGGACCCAATGCGCGCGTTGTTAGCCTTCAACACGCTCTTGGCCGCGACCGCGGATGTGTTTACCGACGCTTGCCTCGACGCGATGCTTGCTGCGAGGGAACGAGGTTCTTGGAAGAGCTACACCGACCTCGCACCCTCCGTCCTCACCTGAGATAAGGACTTGGCGGCCATCGTGTGATTCCTACACTGGTGGCTGCATTTCAGCACCAGACCAACGAGGAATCATGAAGGCGTTACTGCTGGAAAACATCCATCCGGAGGGCGCTCGGCTGCTCACTGAGCGTGGGATCGAGGTGGAAGCTGTCAAGGGTGCGCTCGACGAGGCCGAACTAACTGACGCCTTACGTAGTGTGCAGCTGCTGGGCATTCGCTCGAAGACCAACGTGACAAGCACCGCCCTCGAGGCCGCTCCTGGCCTGCTGGCAGTTGGGGCCTTCTGCATCGGCACCAACCAGATCGACTTGGCAGCCGCCGCGAGGCTGGGCATCCCAGTGTTCAATGCACCGTTCTCCAACACTCGCAGCGTGGTAGAGCTGGTCATCGCCGAGATCATTGCGTTGGCCCGACATCTCACCGACAAGAACGCCAAGATGCACGCCGGTATCTGGGACAAGTCGGCCAAGGGTGCGCACGAGGTGCGAGGTCGCACCCTGGGCATCGTCGGTTACGGCAACATCGGCAGCCAGCTGTCTGTGGTGGCCGAGTCGATCGGTATGCGCGTGTACTTCTACGACGTGGCAGACAAGCTTGCGCTGGGCAACGCGCGTCGCTGCGAGACCCTCGATGAGCTGCTCGACGTCGCTGAGACGGTCACCTTGCACGTGGATGGTCGACCAGGGAATGCCGGGCTGTTTGGTGCCGAGCAATTCGCCAAAATGCGCCGGCGCAGCCTGTTCCTCAACCTGTGCCGCGGCTTCGTCGTTGATCATGAGGCGCTGCGGGAGCACCTGCTCAGCGGGCACATCGCCGGTGCCGCGCTGGACGTCTTCGCCGACGAGCCCAAGAGCGCCGACGATCCGTTCGCCAACAGTTTGCAAAACATCCCGAACGTGATCTTGACTCCGCATATCGGCGGGTCGACCGAGGAGGCGCAGACCGACATCGGCCGCTTCGTGGCCGGCAAACTGCGCGACTACGCCGACAGCGGCCACACCACGATGTCGGTCAACCTGCCCCAGGTGCAGACCGACAGTAGGGTGGCTGGCCGTACGCGGCTGCTGCACGTCCATCAGAACGTCCCCGGAGTGCTGGCCACGGTCAACGGGGTGCTGGCCGACGCTCATGTCAACATCGAGGGCCAGGTGCTGTCCACTCGCGGTGAGCTGGGCTATGTGATCACCGACGTCGCCGGTGGCTTGAGCGCCGAGGTGATCGACAAGCTGGAGAGCATGCCGGAGACCGTACGCCTGCGCGTCGTGGACTGAGATCAGTTACGAGGCGACGGCCGCCCGGCGGATCAGTGCCGGCAGCCATGACGGGCATCGCGGATCGGCTTCAAGATCATAGAGAGTCCACCAGCCGACCTCGGAGAGCTCGTCCTGTGCGTTCACATAGGGCTCGGCCCCCGGCGGCGACTGGGCCGTGAAGGTCACCGTGACCTGCCGCTCGCCACCCTCGGTAATGAAGAACTCCGACTCCAGGTACCGCAATGGCACGGCGGAGAGATCAAGACCGACCTCCTCAGCGACCTCGCGTCGAGCTGTCGTCTCAAGCACGTCAG
>JBKOZG010000133.1:0-4904 GCA_046725775.1 Actinomycetota bacterium
GCTTGTCCGAGCTGAGCGGGGCAAAGCGCAGTCACGCTCGAAGCCAATGACACTTCCTGCCGGCTCAGCCATCGTTCCCCTACTTGCCCCGTTGCTCAGCACTCGCCGTATGAGCATCCAGTAGGCCGACACCAACATCGAATGCGCGACGGCGACCTGGCCCGGCCCATGCCGCGCCGCCTGGTCAGCCGGGCAGAACAAAGGTTGGACCGTGCGGCCAGGGCGGAGACGCCTGCTCGGCGTGGCCGACGCCGCCAACCAACTGTGGGCCTGCCCCCCTCAACCCTGCACCGGCCTGGGCCCCCTTGCCGGAACGGAACACGCATTAGCGGGCGAATAGACATGGGAACCTCCGAACCGAGACGACGACAGCATTGCGCGTGACGCCCCGGGGGCCACACAGCTTCGGGAATAGCGGACGTGACCGCCCGCGCGTCAGATGTTCAGCAGGAACTAGGAGGTTGGCTACTCAACGGCATGCCCCACCTCCTGCTCATCGATCCGTGTCGGCTCTTACCAGGCTACCCCTACAGCAGCCGTGGACCCGGTATGTGATCTCCCCAGAGGCGGCCCAATCTCGGAGTCTGCTTTTACCGACCGCCGCCAATCGGCGCACAACCCTCGAGGCACGGCCCAGGGCCAGAGCACAGCCGAGCATGACCACCGATCGGTGAAGCACGTCCACTGGCGGCTAACGGGAGCGGCATCGTTACAGCCACTTGCGCCGTTTGAACAAGGTATAGAGGCCGACCGACAACAGCACCATCCCTAGCAGTGCGAGAGGGTAGCCGATCACCCAGTGCAACTCGGGCATGTGGTCGAAGTTCATCCCGTACACGGTGCCGATCAGGGTGGGGGCGAAGAAGATGGCCGCCCAGGCGGAGATCTTTTTGATTTCTTCGTTCTGGGCGTAGCTGGCCACGGTCAGCTGTTGCACCTTTTCGTTCTGCGCCTGGCCGAGGAGGGTCGACTTGACGCTGGAGCACGGTCTGGTAGAACTCGATGACGCCGTGGAGGTATTCCGTCTCGCCATCGGCTAGGTTGCGGACCCGGTCGAGCTGCTGGGCCGTGTCCGCCACCAGCTGTCTGGCGTCGGGTGACAGGCCGGTGAGAGTGGTCATGCTGTGGTAGATCGCGCCGCCTTGGGCGCCCATGGTGCGCACGGCTAGGAGACCGTGGCGTGCCCGGAACAGCTCGTCCAGGTACGCCTCCGGATCGCCGACATTCCCGCCGGTGAGCTGCTGCTCGAGGTGCCACACGTCCTTGGTCAGCGTCTCCACGAAGTCCTCCTGCTCGCGGGTTAGCACGGTGACGATGGCGTGGGAGAGCTGAAAGGGTGCACTCGGCCGCAGCCGCCCGGCCTGGATTCGCTCCAGGACGGCGCGGGTCTCGCGCAGCGCAACGTCTGGGTGGACCGCCGGGTGGATCGGTCCATGCACCGTCACCAGGTAACGCCGGCCGACAAACTGGTCCAGCTCGATGTAGTGCACGTGGCCGTGCTTTCCTCGCTAGGGCGCATGCAGGATGACGAACACGTGGTCGTGGTAGGCATGCATCTTTGGCACACGGTTTCGCTCCGCGGCGTCCTTCACCGCCAGCGGGTGAAACCGGAACACCTCCGAGAGCACATGCAATGCATCCTCGTCACAGCTGGGGATGTCCACCCAAACCAGACCATCCTCGCTCTGGAGGAGCTTCGGCAACTCTTCGAGGCACGCTCCTCCACCCCACCGTCGGTAATAACGCGAACTTCCACTCGACTCACATCCCTCAGCCCGGGTCCTGCGCTGGGTGGGGTTTGGCTGACTTCGGTGCAGTGGGCGCCCAGCCGCGTGTAAATGCTAGACATACCGCCATCAAGTGTGTGGGTGGGTCTGTCTGGTCGTTGATCATTTTGCTGGGGCGCGGCCTATTCCCCAACTTGCGGTTTAGCCCGCGCACTGGGCATAGCTGCGGAGAAACCGAACGGGGATCCAGATGCGTTTGGCGAGCGTTTCGCTCAGGCTGGCGACGTTTGCGGGCACCTTGCGCGACGGCGACGCCGAAAAAGACCAGCAATAATGCCGCAGCAAGCAAGCGCGTGCGGTGTGGCTCATGCACCTCACCGTCAAATATGGGTCTGTAGGGCTGGTGTCGTGGTGTAGAGAAGCAAATGTGGAAGGGAGGCTCGCCATGAAGCTGCGCTGGATCGACTCCGCGGGCGTGAGCGATCATGACCTGGCTGAGCTGCCGGTCTTGCGGAAGCGCGACGATGGATTCTTGTGGCTGGATATTCCGGAGTGGAGCGATGAGGCCGAGAGGTTGCTGGCCGCCGATTTCGGCTTCCATGCGATGGCGATCAGCGAGAGAGCAAAAACCGCAACCACATTCCCCGAGTCCATGTGTATCCGCACCATGTGTTCATCGTGGTGCACGCACCCGAGATCGGTACCGGCGGGCATGTGCACTATCTCGAACTGGACCAGTTCGTCGGCGAGGACTACCTGGTCACCGTGCACGGACCGCTGAACCCAAAGGTGCCGCTGGAGGCGGCGCTGCGAGAGACCAACACGGTGGCGGCACGCATGGATGCCGGCCGGCTGCACCCCACCTCACCGTTTGGCCTCACCTACGCCATCGTGTCCGCCATCGCCCGCAGGGAAGCCCAAATGGTCGCCGACATCGCACGCGAGGTCGGGCTATTGGAACAACGCGTGATGGCCGAAGCCGATGAGGATCCGCAAGAGTTCCTCAGCGAACTTTTCGCTGCCCGCCATGAGCTGTTGACCATCAAAACCATGGCCACCCAGGGCAGCGAGATCTATCGGCGGGCGATTAAGCTGACCACCTTCGCCCCAGCCGAGGGCCTTGCCTTGATGAAAGACCTACTCGACCAGTACGAGACCGTCGCCCACATCAGCGACCCCAGCTGCTGTTCTTGATGGGCGTCACCGAGTTCTACCGGGCACGTACCGACACCAAAATGACCATCGCCGCCGAACGCCTGGCCGTTATCGCGGCGATCACCCTGCCGATCACTTCGCTGTCTTCTGTCATTGGCATGAATGTCATCGTCAACGAATCCACTCGCTGGATACCGCTGGTGATACTCCTTTTGATCATGCTGGCCATATCGCTAACGCTGTTGCGTTGGGCTCACAAGCAGGGCTGGTGGTGATCATCCGACTTTGTCCGTGTGGTGTCGGAGAAAAAGATCATGCAGGCGATGGCAGGCTGCGGCTCAAGATGATCAAGTCGTTGCTGCTCTGATCGGCGCCGAGCGCGAGGGTGTCACCCTCGCGCAAATCGCTCGGCCCCAACAGGTGCACGACTCCTGAATGGTTGCGGCAACACGATCAGACATCGGACCGCAGGTCGCTGTACAGAGGAGTAGCTGTTCTGCGGCCGCGTCCCGCGCTGCCGTCCACTTCGCTCGACTCATTGGCCATCAGTTACGGCCAGCGTGCGCTGAGCGAGATCATCCCGATGGCAGCCAGGATCGCAAAGCCCAACCCGAAGCCGGCGTAGCGGGAGGTTACTTCCCGATCCACCTTCTCCTTGCCGACCGAGCTGCCGATGTCCTGGTACACCTGTTTGAGTTCGCCCGCAGATTCCGCCGTGTACGCCTCCCCGGCGGAGATCTTGGCGATGCGCGCCATCTCAGCCCGATCCACGGGCACCGGCTCCCGCCGACCACCGATGTCGATGTTACCCCTCGGGGGTGCCGTAGGCGATAGTGTAAATCGGCACACCTTGAGCGCGGGCGGCCATCGCGGCCTGATCCGACGGCCGACCAACCTGTGTCTTGCCGTCACTGAGCAAGACGATACGGGCCGGCGGAGCAGCCTTAGGGTTATCCGGGTCAGGCGGCACCTGGGCCAGCGCGGCAAGAGAGGTGTAGATGCCCTCACCGATCGCCGTCGACGCCTGCGGGCGCAAGGACCGAATCGCGGCCGTCACGGCTCCGTGCTCCATCGTCGGCGGCACCAACGTGGTCGCCGTGCCGGCGAACGTCACCAGCGCGACATTGAACCTCGGCGGTAGCGAGGTCACAAACTGCTCCGCGCCATCCTTCGCCGCGTCCAGGCGGTTCGGCTCCACATCCTTGGCCTCCATGGACAACGACACATCGATGGTCACCACAATGGTTGCCCGTTCCCGCGGCACCGAGATTTGATCCTTCGGCTTCGCGAACGCCACCGTCAAGGTCAGCAGGCTAAGAATCGACAGGCCAACTGCGAGATGCCGCAACCAGGTTCGCTCCCGCGGAATGACCAGGTCGAACATCGTCTGGCTCACCTGCCTGCTGCGGTTCCGTTTGCGCTGCACCATCCACAGATAGAGAAGAACCAGCAACGGGATCAGCAGCAAAAGCCACAGCCGGACGGGAGCGAGGAAGGACAGCAGCGGAATCATCGAGACAGCCCTTTGACAAATCTCAGAGCACACCAATATTACGGCCATCTGCTCCCGGAGAGATCGCGGCGAGAGGCGGCGATGACGGCGAGGACCAGCATCTCAAGGGCGATCACTGGTGACCCCGGCTCCGGGGCGAGCCAGGCTCTGGGCTTTATTGCTCTTCGCGGCGTTGGGGAGCGATGGTCGATGAGCTCGATTGCACCTTTGCTGAGCTGTAAAGCAGCCAGAGCGCGGACACCTGAGCTGCGCTCCGTGCACGATCTCGGTATACAGCGGCTTGTGGTGCCACTGGTCGTCCCAACCGACGTAGATGGTGAGCCGGCAAGCGTCGCCGTTGAGTGTCATTTTTTGACCCCTACGGAGCAGTGCTCGAGTGCCGAGGCGCTCAACGTGCCCTCCGAAGCGTGCTATGACCCTCAGGATCCTACCGCCCGGCGTACTCAGCCTCCGCCGAGTGACCACCCAATCTCCCTTGTCAAATACAGATAGCACTGTGAATATTCCCC
>JBKOZG010000290.1:0-6224 GCA_046725775.1 Actinomycetota bacterium
GCCAGGATCCGGAGGTGGTTGCGGGCGGTACGCCCGGGGTGGAAACCGGTGGCCTCCAGCGCGGCACCGACGGTGAACGCCGGCCGATCAAGCCGGGCGTACGGTGTACCGTCGACGAGAGCCGTGCCGGTGGTCGGATGAACGAGGCCGAGGAGCATCCGCAACGTAGTGGTCTTGCCGGCGCCGTTGGCGCCCACGAAGCCGGTGATGGTGCCACGTTGCACGTCGAAGCTGAGATCGTCGACCGCGGTGACGGCGCCGAAGCGCTTCGTCAACCCGCGGATGGAAATGGCAGGCATCTGATGTCCTTCTTCGTCGGAGGAGCTGAGGTGACTCCGACGGTAGGGAGACCGGTCCTCAATCTCGTCCGTCGAGGATCTGGACCTGCCGTCATACCGTGCCGGTACGGACCTCCGACTGGAAGATGACTCAGCCGCGTCCTGGGTGGACGAGGCCGCCCTCGTAGGCCAGGACGACCAGTTGCGCGCGATCCCGCGCCTGCGACTTGGCCAGCACCCGGGAGATGTGAGTCTTGGTGGTGGCTTCGCTGACGACCAGCCGGGCGGAGATCTCGGCGTTGGAGAGACCTCGGCCCACCAGCGCCAGCACCTCGCGTTCCCTGTCGGTCAAGGACGCCAGCAGCCGGGTGATCTCCGGTGGGGACGGCCGGTGCTGGTCGACAACCGATTCGATGAGGCGGCGGGTGGCCGTCGGAGCCAGCAGCGCGTCACCGGCAGCAACGATGCGGACCGCGTCGAACACCCGCTCGGGAGGCGCGTCCTTGAGCAGGAAGCCGCTCGCTCCGGCCTGCAGCGCCGCGTAGACGTACTCGTCAAGGTCGAACGTTGTGAGGACGAGGACGCGTACCCCGGCGAGGTCGGCGTCAGACGTGATCAGCCGGGTCGCCTCGATGCCGTCCAGCAACGGCATCCGGATATCCATCAGCAGCACGTCCGGGCGTTCATTGCGGGCCATCTCCACCGCGGTCCGGCCATCGCCGGCCTCGCTGACCACGGTGATGTCGCCGGCATGCTCGAAGATCGACCGCAGCCCCGCACGCACCAGCGGTTGATCGTCAGCGATCGCGGTCCGGATCATCGCTGCTCCACCCCGTACGGCAATCTTGCCTCGACACTCCACCCGCCGTCGGCGGACGGACCCGTGCTCAGCGTTCCGCCGTACAGTTCCACCCGCTCCCGCATCCCCACCGCGCCGTGGCGGCCACCCGCGGACGGTACGTGGCGCGAGGAACCAGGCGCTCCCGCGTTCTCGATTCGGACCACCAGATCCTCCGGGCGCGCACCACGATGTGGGCGCTTGTGTGCCCGGCGTGCCGAACGACGTTCGTCAGGGCCTCCTGGATCACCCGATAGGCCGCCAGGGACACCCCCGAAGGGACGACCTTCAGGTCACCCTCCGTCCTCACGTCCACGGTCAGTCCGCCCGCCGCAACACCGGCGACCAGCGCAGGCAGGTCCGCCAGTCCCGGCACCGGGCTCCGTTCTGCCGCGTCCGCATTCTCGTCGCGCAGAACGGTGACCAGTCGGCGCATCTCGCCCAGCGCCTCACGGCTGGAACTCTCGATGACGTCCAGCACCGCACGCTCGGACGCCGGGTCAGTGCCCACGGCGAGCCGGGCGGCACCGGCGTGCATCGCGATCACGCTCATACTGTGCGCGACCACATCGTGCAGCTCGCGGGCGATCCGCAGCCGCTCGGCAGCCACCGCGTGCCGGGCCAGCTCGTGGCGTGCAGCTTCGAGCTCTCTGGCCCGTTGCGCGTTCTCCGCGGCCAGGGACTGCCACCGGCGGGCGAAGACACCCAAGTACCAGGCCCCTGCCACGACAGTGGCGAACAGCAGCACCGAGTCCCACCCGGGAAAACTGGAACCAAACCGGACGAGCAGGACGAGCACTGCCTCGATCGCCACCAGCATCATCGCGGCCGGCCGCAGCCCAAGCCTGACACCGACGCCGTAGGCAACGAACAAGACCGCTGGACCGAGCATGAAGACCGGCAGCCCCAGCGCCCATCCATAGACCCCGGCAGTGCTCAGTAGCACCACAACCGCGGCCACCGGCGCCAGCCTGCGGAAGGCCACGCTAGCGCCGTGCAACGCGGCGACCATGTAAGCGCCGAGCGCTACCCCAGGTGGGGCAGCAGCCAGAACCTCGGCGGTCAGCACCGTGGCCGCATAAACGGCAATTGCGGCAAGCAGCAAATCCACCAGCAGTGAGATTCGCGTTCGCCGGTCGTTCCACCTCCACGCTCCACGGCGATCACGATCGAAGCATAGGTCGGCTGAGATGACCAGCCGAACCCGTTCTCAGATCAACCTGCTCGCTATCCACGGGATGTCAAAGATCCCGGTTGGCGAAGAAGGGGCTCAGGTCAATCAATCGAATGGGGCCTGACGGGTGGGAGCCTGCTCTGGAGCCAGTCGGTGTGAACCACGCTGGACAACGGCCATAACACCAGCATCCCAGGGAATGAGTCGTCTTCAGCGTTTCCTGAATTGCCGATCGCCTCGGCTCCGGCGAGGGCCAGCGTGGCCAGACCGGGAAGTGGTGACATGGAGCAGCGGGCCGCAGCAGATCGCCGAGAAGTCGATCCCGCCGATCCAGGTGGAGACGGCCACGTGGTCGCCAGGAGGCCAGCCCGATTGGTGGGTGAAAGAACGGCAAGAGTGGTCCACGACCAGCGACCGCCGTTGCCGGGCAACCAGAAGCCGTCAACCAGAAGCCGTCAACCCGGCTGGAAAGCCGTAACGGCTGCGGCTGACAACTTTCACCGTCGCCGATTGCCTGGTGCTGGCTGACGGCGACCTCCGCAACTCACATGGTGAACATCCGGCGATCGTCTAACCTGAATCTGCCTTGGCGGGCGTATCCTCCGGACGCCGGCCAACCCTCGACCAAGGCGTGTGACGATGATGACCGCTGACAACCCGACGATCGTGTTCGTCCACGGCGCATGGGCCGACGCCTCCGGCTTCGGCGGGTCGATTCGCGCCCTGAGCGATCGCGGGTTTGCCACCATCGGTTTCGCCAACCCGCTCCGCCACCTAACGGGCGACGCTGCATACCTGGCGGCCCTGCTGCAGACCATTTCCGGTCCGATTGTCCTGGTCGGCCACTCCTACGGCGGCGCGGTCATGTCCAACGCCGCAGCCGGGAACGTGCAGGTGCAGGCGCTTGTCTTCATCGCTGGGTGGATGCCTGACGAAGGTGAGAGCATCCAGCAGCTACTTGAGTCCGATGTCTTCGGGGACAGTCTGGTGCCGGCGGCGCTCCGACCGGTGCCGTTTAAGAACCCGGACGGAAGCGAGGGGGTGGACCTGTACCTGGATCGTGAGCTGTTCCCCGAGGCGTTTGCCGCCGACGTCGACCCCGAGACGGCCGGGGTGATGGCGGCGACCCAGCGACCGTGGAGCGGCGCCCGGGCGGCCACGCCCTCGGGCCCGCCGGGGTGGCGGTGCATCCCGTCGTGGTACCTGCTGGGCACCGAGGACCGAGCCATCCCGCCGGCGGGGCAGCGATTCATGGCCGAGCGTGGGAACGCACGGATCGAGGAGGTGGCGGCCTCCCATGCGTCCATGATTTCGCATCCGGAGGCCGTGACGCAGCTGATCTTGAGCGCCGTCGAGGAGACGAGCCGCAGCATGGCGTGAGGGTGTGACAGCCGTCCCACGTCGAAGGGCTTGCCCCGACGATCATTCTCCGGACTACGTCGAAAGGCCCTGCTGCTGGTCCGTCACTTTCTTGAAGTCCCGCAGCGGGAAGGCCCGGCCACATTCACTGCCACAGCGCGCATATGGCCCGGTGTGCTCCACGAACCACTTCAACACCTCCCTGCGTCGATAGCGGATCTCGTGACCAGCCCAGTAGTACGGCGGCCCAACTCCCTTCTTGATCCAGCTGTCAACCGTCTGCACCGATGGAAGCTTGAGGGAATCGACAACGTCTTGTATTTGCATGATGGCTGGCTGACCACGGCGTGCCGGCTGATCTGAGACCGCCTGTTCCACGCTCAGTTCCTTTGGAGCGTTCTTGGTTGGCGGGCAACCAGTATTGGGGCAGTCCCAGAACGGGGTCACGCAAAGGACCGTAGAGATTTATGGGTGCCGATGTCTGTCGGCAGGTATTGACGTCGGCCAATGTGAGGCGAATCACCAGGCCTTTGTCATCAAATCTCCGGTGATGCTCTCGCCGGCGTGGCTCTCGACATTCATTGGCGCGGCATTTGCCCTGCCAGCGAATGCGATGGCCATCGCGTCAGCTCTGTCGGGCGACGGCAGTCCGCGCTTACCCATGTCGTCTTTCGATTCGATCTTGATGCGTCCACGGGAGTCGATGCCCCACTTGATCGAGCCGAGCTGGGCAGCGAGCTTGTCGTCATCAGGGTCGATGTCGATCTCACCCTGCTCGAGGCGCTCACGTAACGTCCAGTGGTCTTCCGCTCGAGCGTTGACGCAGCGTTCCTTGTCGATCGGTGCCTCGTCGCCGTTGTAGGGCGTGACCGGAAGTTCCAAACTCGGCCAGGCGGTCCACCACACCGCCGCCGACACCCGGAACGTCGACGATCGCCCGTACCCAGTCGTTCTTCCCGGTTTCGTCATCGATGCCACGCATGGCCTTGGCAATGTGACCTGCCGTCGTCATGGTGTCGTCCTTGTGGTGGGCTCGGTAAACCCGTATCCATCCACCCTCACGGCGCGTGATCACGGTCTCGTCTTCGTTCGTTTGAACTGCCTCCATCCACTTGGGCAAGATCAGAGAGTCGTCGGAGATGTCCGGGAACTCGCCCAAGACCTTCGATTGGTAGATCGGGCTCGTGACGCCCCAGCGGAGCTTGCGTTCCTCCACCCATTCCGGTGAGACGAGAAGTGGCAGCAGCTCCTCGGGAACCTTCTCTCCGGTGTAGGCCGGCGTGTCGAACGCGCTGATCGTTTCGACGTGCCAACCGGAGCCAGGCTTGCAGATCGTGGCGAAGTGCGAAGCAGGATCATCAGGGTTGCCGACTGCCACAACGCGAGCGTCGATGTTGGTGGCCAGAGCGTCGACCGCGTCGAAGATCGACTTCGGGACGCCGCCGGCCTCATCGATGGTCACCAGACGTAGCGCGCGTGGATGCCCTGGAAAGCAGCCGGGTCGTAGTCAGCAGGCTTGCGTCTGTACGCGACGAGCTCGTTGCCGATGTACCACTTGGCATCCAGCGTGATGCGGCCCGGAGTCATGCCTTCCTGTGGGCATTGCCCATGTAGCGCCAGAGAATCGCCTCCACCTGCGGATTCGTCGGAGCAGTCGTGACGACGAAGGCTTCGCCCGGTGGATGCACGTCGATCCACCACAGCGCCAGTCTCGACATGGTGTGGGACTTCGAAACGTCGTGCGATGCCTTGAAGGCGCTGTAGCGATTCTCGACCACGGACTGTGCCATGCGGTGCTGGCCCGACCACCAGAACTCGCCGAGGGTTGAAGTGACCCACCCGACTGGATCCCGGACGTACGGGTTTTCGGGTGGGTCGAGCAGATCGGCAAAAAAGGCCCAGGGCGAGGTAGGAGTCGCAGTCAAGCCACGCCAGTCTGTCTCACGCCGTAGGCCTAGCCGCGCATCCTTGCGGTCGTTAGGGTGGCAGCATCTGATACCTGATCGAGCTCGGCTGGCTTCCAAATACCAGTTCTCAAGCTCAGAGACCGGAAGCCTGTGATGAACAACGTCAACGAGCTACATGAGGCGCTGGCCAGAGTTGTTGTCGCCGATCGCGAACTTTCTGAGGTTTTGACCGAGATCACTGGGATCGCTCGCCGTGCGATGCCCAGCGTCGAGGCGGCCTCTGTCACGTTGATCCGGGAAGACAAGCCGTTCACGGCTGCCTATGACGGGCAGATGGCGCTGGATGCCGACGAGTTGCAGTACGAGCATGGGTACGGACCTTGTGTGGACGCCGGCAGGGCCGGCCAGATGTTCCTCGTCGACGACATGCGGACTGAGCAACGTTGGCCGGATTATGCCCAGAACGTGCTCGCCCACGGCGTGCTCAGCTCGCTATCGGTGCCGCTACCGTTCCAAGGCGTCACCATCGGCGCGCTCGACACCTACGCCAGCCAGCCCAAAGTTTTCGACGACACTGATGTTGAGTTGGCACAAGAGGTTGCTGCCTGGGTCGCTGTCGCAGTCGGCAATGCAGAAGCAGCAGCCCGGACCAGCGATGATCTCACTCA
>JBKOZG010000321.1:0-7544 GCA_046725775.1 Actinomycetota bacterium
GTATGTTGCGGCAGCAAGATCGAATCGCCATCCTGGCCGATGTCAAGGCCCAGCTGGTGGAGTTCACCGATCTGATTGGTGATCTTGTGCAGCTCGCCCGCGACGAAACCGCCTCCACACCAGAGGCCTGGGACTTCCGCAATGTCGTCAACTCAGCGCTCGACCGCGTGCGGCGACGGGCGCACGGGCTCGTCTTCGACGTTGAGCTCAATCCGTTCTACGTCATCGGCGACTCCGACACTCTGGAGCGCGCGGTCACCAACCTTCTGGACAACGCTGTGAAATGGAGCCCGCCGAACGGCACCATTCGAGTACAGCTCGAGGGTGACAGGCTTCGGGTTGCCGACCAAGGACCCGGTATAGCCGAGGCCGACATGCCGTTCATCTTCGACCGCTTCTACCGTGGCGATACCGCCAGGCAAACGCCTGGTACCGGACTCGGTCTGTCTATTGTTGCCCAGACGATCACTCAGCACGGAGGCTGGATCCGGGCGGGCCGCTCGGCTCAGGGCGGGGCGGAGTTCACCGTTCAGCTGCCTGGGGCAACCAGCCTCGAGGATCTCACGGGATCTGGGGAATCCAGCGGCTCGGCCGCGTCACCCGCCACCCCCGCACCTACGGCCCCTGTAGCTGCCGCATCTGCTACTACCCCGCCGGTCGGCTCTCTTGCGGAAAGTGGTCGAAAACGACAGAGCTGAATAGCAACTCTGGCAAGGTGCTCCTTCGTCGGTGCGGTGCAGTCCATGCGAGATGTCTCATGCACTTCGTGCACCTGCAGCGCAAGCTCCTGCAGTCGGAGCGAACAGCCCGTCATAACGCCGGAGCTAAATCGAGGCGGATTCAGCCCTGTCTAATGTGACCACTTTTCCGGAAGGGTTGAGCGCCGGCAGTCGGCGCAGAGGCCCAGCAGGGCAGCGTGATGTGGCTCGACTTGGAAGCCAACCTCGCGATCGACGCGGCTGATCAAAGAGTCCAGGACATCCACGGGGATATCGATGACCGCCTGGCAGTTGGTGCACTGCAGATGGGCATGCGGAGCCGAAGCGGCATGGTCGGCCGGTTCGGGCACCGCGAGGTGGTAGACCGTGGCCGAGCCGCCGACGTGCGTATGGGTGACGAGCCCGAGCTCGCCGAGTGTCGACAGGGCACGATAGACCGTCGCCCGGTGGACTCCCGGAGCCGATGCCTCGGCCCGCGCGACGATCTCGTCGGCCGTGAGGTGATCATCAGTGCTATCGAGAACCTCGATTACGGCCTGGCGAGCTCTGGTCACGCGCTCATGTTGGACGCGGAGCAAGCCCAGCGCAGCCTGGACGCGCGGCGGGGATGGCACGCCAATGATTCTATTGCGACACTATTGCATCTGGTCCCAGATGCGATAACGTCGCATCTGGGACGCGCAGCGAAATTGGGATCAGGAGGGGGCTTTTGCCAACACCAGTTATCGCAGCCGTCCGTAATGTGCCCAGCCGCCTTCGCGGCAGGCTCAGCAGGCAGGAGTGGCACTCGATCGGCGGCATGGCGGGCTTTATCGTCCTGCTGCATCTAGCCGGGTGGGGTGTGCTGTTGGGGATCGTTGCCCCCGAGCACTACCAGATCGCGTCGGGACAAGTGTTAGGCATTGGCCTCGGCCTAACCGCGTACACACTCGGAATGCGGCATGCTTTCGACGCTGACCATATTGCGGCCATTGACAACACGACACGCAAGCTGATGGCCGATGGCAAGCGGCCAGTGTCGGTCGGCTTCTGGTTCTCTCTCGGGCACTCGACCATCGTGTTTGGGCTGGTTGCCCTGCTGGCCCTCGGCGTACGCGCGCTCGCCGGTCAAGTCGAGGATGAGGCATCGCTGCTGCAACGGATCACCGGCGTTGCCGGCACGGCCATCTCCGGCGCTTTTCTCTACGCCATCGGGATCATCAACCTCGTGGTGCTGATAGGCATCGTCAAGGTCTTCCGCAGGATGCGCCGCGGCACATACGACGAGCAAGAGTTCGAGGAGCAGTTGAACAGCCGCGGCTTCATGAACAAGATCCTCGCCGGCGCGACGAAGACGGTGACCAAGCCCTGGCAGATGTACCCAATCGGTGTGCTCTTTGGGCTCGGCTTCGACACCGCTACCGAGGTGGGGCTGTTGGTACTTGCCGGCGGCGCAGCGGCATTCGCCCTGCCTTGGTACGCCATCCTCACGTTGCCGATCTTGTTCGCAGCAGGCATGAGCCTGCTGGACACTATCGATGGCTGCTTTATGAACTTTGCGTACGGCTGGGCCTTTTCTAAGCCGGTTCGCAAGATCTACTACAACATTACGATCACCGGTCTTTCCGTGGCGGTGGCCTTGATCATTGGCAGCATCGAGCTGATTTCGATCTTGACCGACAAGGCCGGCATCGAGTCCGGGCCGTTGGCCGCGATCGCCAACGTCAGGCTGGACTTCGTCGGCTATGCGATCGCTGCGCTGTTCGTCCTTACGTGGGTGATCGCAGTCACGATCTGGAAATACGGGCGCATCGAGGAGAGGTGGTCCGCGGGCTTGCGGGCTTGATCTGGCGGAGCAGCCGGCACATTAGTGATCGAGTAGGGTCGCGGCTGTGAAGAAGCTCATCAACGACCCTAAGAATGTCGTCGCAGAGGCGCTGCTCGGCATCGAAGCGGCCCGGCCTGACGTACGTGTCGACCATGCCAACCGCATCGTCTATCGCCGCGATGCTCCCAAGGCGGGCAAGGTCGGTCTGGTCTCCGGCGGGGGGTCCGGTCACGAGCCGTTGCACGGCGGTTTTGTCGGTCTCGGCATGCTCGATGCGGCGTGCGCCGGAGAGATCTTCACCTCACCGACGCCCGATCAGATGCTTGAGGCGACCAAATGCGTCGATGCTGGCGCTGGGGTGCTACACATTGTGAAGAACTACACCGGCGATTTGATGAACTTCGAGATGGCGGCCGAACTGGCAGCTGCCGATACCGGAGTTACCGTCGACGCGGTCGTGGTCAACGATGATGTCGCCGTCCAGGACTCGCTCTACACCGCAGGACGGCGCGGAGTCGGTGTCACGGTGCTGCTCGAAAAGTTAGTCGGCGCAGCCGCTGAGGAAGGGCGCCCGCTCTCCGAGCTTGGGGCCCTGGCCCGAGATGTGAACGAGTCCGGTCGCTCGATGGGCATGGCTCTGACGAGCTGCACCGTGCCGGCCGCGGGAGAGCCGACGTTCCAGCTCGGCGAGGACGAGATGGAGCTCGGCATCGGCATCCACGGCGAACCGGGTCGGCATCGAGTCCCATTGCGGAAGGCTCACGATATCGCCGAGCAACTGATGGAGCCGATCCTTTCTGATCTTGACTTCACCTCGAGCCCGGTTATCGTCATGGTGAATGGCATGGGCGGTACGCCGCTGATCGAGCTGTACCTTGTGTACGGCGAAGTCGCCAAGATCATGGAGAAGGCGGGCATCACGGTGGCTCGCAATCTTGTCGGAAACTACATCACTTCGCTGGAAATGGCTGGCTGCTCATTCACCGTGCTGCGAGCGAACGAGGAACTGATCCGGCTCTGGGATGCCCCAGTGAACACGGCTGGACTTAGGTGGGGAATATAGAAGCACAGCTACGGGCGTCGGCATACGCCAGCAGCTCAAGGAGTTTGCCCGTGTCTAGTGCTGCGATTACAACCGAACAGCTGACCGGCTGGCTACGGCGGTTTCATGATCTGGTGATCAAGAACCAAGCTGAGCTCACCAAGCTGGATTCCGCGATCGGCGATGCCGATCATGGCATCAATATGGCGCGAGGCATGGACGCCGTGATGCAGAAACTCGATGGGACGCGCCCGGCAGACGTCGACGAGCTACTCAAGACGGTCGCCATGACGCTTCTCAGCTCCGTTGGTGGTGCCAGCGGTCCGTTGTACGGGACGTTCTTCCTGCGGTTGGGGAGGGCGGCCGGCTCAGCCAACGAACTCGATCTTGCGGGCTTCGCGACTGCACTGCGAGTCGGATTGGACGGCATCCTTGAGCGCGGCAGAGCTGAGATCGGCGACAAGACAATGGTCGATGCGCTCTCGCCGGCTCTGGACGAGATGGACGCGGTGATCAGCAAGGGCGGTGATCTCGCCGCCGCTGCGATCGCGGCACGTGAGGCCGCTGCGGCTGGCCGGGACGCCACGCTCCCCTTGATCGCCCGCAAGGGCCGGGCAAGCTACCTTGGCGAGCGCAGCGCTGGTCACATCGATCCGGGAGCTGCTTCTACGTCGCTACTCTTCGACGCGCTAGCCGCCGAGTTCGCAGGCTCATAACCGAAGATGGTGGGGATTGTTGTTGTCTCCCACAGCCCAGACCTGGCACGCGCGGCGGTGAGTCTGGCGCTGGAGATGCTGCAGGTGCCAGCTCCGCGCGTCGAGATCGCGGCCGGAACCTCAGATGATCGCCTCGGCACCGATGCTGCGCGCGTAGCCGAGGCCATAGTCGCTGCAGATGACAGCGAGGGTGTCGTCGTGATCATGGATCTCGGTTCGGCGCTGCTGAGCGCCGAACTTGCACTTGAGCTCTTGCCCGAGCCAGCCACCGAAACCCGGCTGGTGCCGGCAGCCTTCGTCGAAGGCATATTTGCCGCAGTCATTTCCGCGGCCGCGGGCGCTGGCCTCGACGCAGTTGCCCGGGAAGCCGAAGCAGCGCTCACCCCCAAGGCTGCGCAGCTGGGCCGGGCTCCCTCGGCCGCTGTCGCACCCAGCCCACCTCGCTCTGCGATCGTCACAGAGGCCACCATCGTCAATCCGGACGGCGTGCACGCGCGGCCAGCGGCGCTCATCGTCGGCGCACTTGCCTCACTCGACGCGCGGATCACCATCGCTACGGATCGCAGTGCGGCAGTCTCAGCGCGTAGCCCAACTGCCCTGATGGGACTTGGTACTCGCGCAGGTGACGTGCTCCGGATCGAAGCCGACGGCCCCGACGCCACTGCCGGCGTTGATCGTATCCTCGCCCTGGTACGCGATGGTTTTGGTGAGCTGGAGCCGACGGTGTCGAGGATCCAAGCGGCCTTCGACAGCTCCAGTCAGGGTGACGGTTTGGAAACACCACTCGGAGTGAGTTCGGGGCGGGTGGTCGGCCCGGTATTGCAGATGGCGGATCCAGTCCTCGAGCCGGACCCGATGACCCGCATCCCAGAAGCTGAACGATCGGCCGCCATCAAACGGCTCGACAGCGCGGCTGCGCAGGTCGCCGAACAACTGCGTAGCCGGATCACCGCGGCTGGAGCAGTGGGCGCACTGCTCGAGGCAACCGCCGCAATGGCCACCGACCCTGACCTGATGGCCGATGCCAGCAACCGGGTACGGGAGCAGGGCCTGACAGCAGAGCGTGCAGTCTGGGAAGCTTTTGGAACCGCCGCGGACACCATTCGCGCCGCGGGACCCAGGCAGGCGGAACGGGTTACCGACCTCTACGACGTCCGCAAGCGCATCGTCTCCTCACTGCTCGGTCGCGGGGCGCCCGCCCCAATAGATCCTGGACACCCTTACGTGTTGGTCGCTGTTGATCTTGCGCCCGCGGATGCGTCCGGCCTTGATGTCACACGCTGCTTGGCCATCGTCACCGAAACTGGTGGTCCGACCTCCCATGTTGCGATCATCGCTCGATCGTTCGGCATCCCCGCGGTCGTTGGCGTACCCGGTGCGAGTGCCATCGCCGATGAGACGTTGCTGCTCGTTGACGGCGCCACAGGTGAACTGATCATCGAACCGTCGATTGATCAACAGGCCACAGCGTCGGCCCGTCGGCTGCCACGAGACGTGCTTGCGGGTCCTGGCAGCACCTCAGACGGCCACCACATCGCGCTACTGGCGAACATCGCATCCGCCGCTGAGGTGACTGCGGCCCTTGAATGCGGTGCCGAAGGGGTGGGGCTATACCGCACGGAGCTTGGCTTCCTCGATAGGACCGAGCCGCCATCGGTCGCGGAGCAGGTCGCCGCGTACCGTGCCGCGTTTTCCGCCTTCGATGGGCGCCGAGTAATGGTGCGAACGCTGGACGCCGGCTCCGACAAGCCGCTCCCGTTTCTCGCGTACGGCCAGGAGGCCAACCCGGCCCTCGGCGTACGCGGCTTCCGTACGGCCGTCGCCTACCCCGAAGTCCTTCATGATCAGCTGAAGGCGATCAAGGAGGCTCTCGTTTCCGAGTCGGCGGAGGTCTGGGTGATGGCGCCCATGATCGCCACAGTCGACGAAGCGCGCGTATTTGCCGAAACAGCTCGAGGCGCAGGGCTGCCGATTGTCGGGATCATGATCGAAACCCCAGCGGCCGTTATCCAGGCTGAGCAGATCCTGGCAGAGGTCGACTTTGTCAGCATCGGCACCAACGATCTGGCCCAGTACACCTTCGCCGCTGATCGACACTCCGCCGGCCTTGCCCAGCTCAACGATCCTTGGCAGCCGGCGCTGCTGCGCATGATCGACATGGTCGTGAAAGCGGCGGCCGGCACTGGGAAGCCCGTTGGTATCTGCGGCGAAGCTGCCGCTGATCCGTTGCTTGCGCTCGTGCTCGCCGGCCTCGGCATATCAACCCTCTCCATGGCGTCCGGAGCGCTCGCTGAGGTTGGTCGCAGTATTGCTGCAGTGAGCCTGGGGGTGTGCCAGCAGGCGGCGCGGGCGGCCTGTGAAGCCGACTCGCCCGCGCGCGCCCGAGATGCCGTCCGGAACATAGTGACTTCGACTGGCCCAACCCGCAGTGGCCCCGGCAACAGCTAACCCGGCGCCACCTCGTGCCGCAGCACTTCGTTGCCAACCCCCAGGAGTAATGCCGCGTTCAGGAGCCTGCGCTGCTGACACCGTCGCTGGCAATACGGTGTCGGAACAGGGGGAGGACAACCTCATCGACAATCTCGACGATGGCAGCATCCGGGACTGGTGGCCCGTGAAAGAGGAATTGTTCACGAAGCATCGCTTGCGCAACATCGAGGCGTCGCGGCGTGATCGCGCCGGAGTCGATCTCGCCGCGCTCGACGGCTCGACGGACGATTTCTTGCATGGCTCGATGTCCGGTGCCGCGGGAGTGCCTGCGCAGCTCAAACGTGCGGGATGGGTCGGCGAGGGCGTCGCCGAGCAGGCCACGTAGGGCCTCGCCGGCGGGTCCAGCGAGCAGGTCGGCCATCTCGTGCATGAAAGCGAGGGCATCGCCACGCAAGCTGCCGGTATCAAGGATCTCGGTCGGATCGGGCGCAAGATGGTGGACGGCATCGAGAGCCAGCTCCATCCGGCTGGGCCAGCGCCGGTAAACCGACGCCTTACTCGCTCCCGCGCGCAGAGCGACCCGCTCGATCGTCAATTTCGCATAACCAAGTTCGGCGAGCTCATCAAGCGTCGCCTCGTGGATCGCGCTATTGAGTGCGTCGCCGCGGCGCCGGGGCCGCGTACGGTGATCAGTCATCGGCGTTGCCCGTCGGTGTCAGCGGCTGTCACTCGGCCTGTGCTGCCGTCCACGGTGACGAACTGGCCATCGGTGAGGGTTTTGGTCCCAATGGCCGTGCCCATGACCGCTGGGATGCCATACTCCCGTGCGA
>JBKOZG010000353.1:0-12079 GCA_046725775.1 Actinomycetota bacterium
AGCCATAGCTGATCGGTCGCGCCTGTTGCCGCAGATAGTGAGATAGGTGCTGGGGGACGGTAACCCGGCAACGCCAGAGCCGATTCCCGACAGCGGTCGGTGAGGAGCCCGATTGTGGGTAGGGCGCGATCAGCTCCACGACGCCGCTGGAAGGAATGCCGATCCGCTCGCCCACGCGGCCGTCGAGCACCGCAGCCGACGCATCTGGCGCTGTACGCAACTCGACCACCCGAGTACCGTCGCTGAGCCGATTCCCAAGGTGCACCACGACAGCTGAACCGGCCCGCCTGGCGTCCAGTTGGCTCGGCACAGTGGCAGAGGTGTTCACCACGAGCACATCGCCGGCCCGCAGCTGATCACCAATGCGGTGGAAGGCAGTGTGCCGAATGCCAGCGGCGGTTGCGACCATGAGCCGTACGCCGTCGCGCCGCAGACCCCGCGACTCAGGTGGCTCGGTTGCCGCGCGATCTTCTCCAGAAGTGAAGTGGGTGAGAGGCCGGGCCGCCAGCAGGGTGCTCATTGTGATCCTGCCCGGGCAGCAAGGGTGGCTATCAGCTCGGCACCTCGATAGCGGCCATTGGGCAGATGGGAGCCAATCAGCGCCATGACGATCGGGGCCACATTCTCTGGCTTTGGCCGATCGCTGATGTCCTCCCCCGGATACGCCGCCTGGTGCATGGCGGTCCGCATGTCCCCGGGGTCGATGCTGTACCACCTGAAGTCCGGCTCCTCAGCCGCCCAGGTCAGCGTCTGGTGATCAAGCGCCGCCTTGCTGGATCCATAGCCGCCCCATGTCTCGTAGTGGTCGACGCCTGCATCGGAGGAGACGTTGATGATCACGGACTGCGGGTGCAGTAGAGGCAGCAACTCCCGGATGAGTTGCTGCGGAGCGATGACATTGGTACGCAGCAGTTGCTCGTACGCCTCAGGTTCAAGATCACGTAGCCGGGGCAGCGGCGATCCGCCAAGATCACTCGCGTTGTTGATCAGGAGGTCAAGCCGGCCTGCTGTCACTACAGCGGCCACCAACTGGTCGCGATGCGCCGAGTCGGCAACATCGCCTGGAATGGCGCGCACCATTGTGAGCTCGGACAGCGCCCAGGCCGTGCTCGCCAGCGGCTCGGCATGCCGGGCGTCGATGGTGAGGTTCCAGCCGCGACGAGCCAGTTCGAAGGCCACAGCGCGGCCCAACCCGAGCGAGGCACCGGTGATCAGTGCATGAGGCATGGATCCATTGTTCAACTTAAAGTCAGCTTGAATTCAAGCGTCGGCAGCCTCAGCGCGCCTCGCTGCGCTCAGAGCGCCCGCCGCCCACGAGATCCTGGGGTCTTTGGCTCGCTATCGCTGGGATCGTGGAGGTAGCTGAAGTCACCGAAATCATCGTCTTCAGCATGACGGCGTGAGCGGCGCCGCTTGGCCTGACTGCCCGGAGCAGCCGACTCGCCCCGATTCGATGGGGCCGGCTGAGATGGCGCACTGGCGCGCGGCAGGTGGGCAGTCGTCGCTTCCTGCGCCTGTGGTGTCGCCTGCGGACGGGATTCCGGCCGGGGCGGCCCGTCAGTGCGTGGCAGTTTGGTCGTCGTCTCGGTCGGCTGCGGTGTCTCCTGTGGGCGGCGGTCGGGCTGCCTCGACGGCACAGGACCGTTGACAACTGCGGGCCCTCGGGTACGCACCGGAGTCGAGCCGGGCTGGCGCGTCGAAAAGCCACCGGGGCCGCTGGCACGCACCACAGCTACGCCGACTGCCGTGGTCAGCGGTACGGCCAAAACAAGCCCGATCGAGCCGACCATGATGCTTAGCAGCTCGGCCGCGAATCGCTCGGCCTGCAGCACATCCAGCAGTGGTCGATTGTTGATCTTGATTAGCAAGAAGACGCCGAGCGAGGCTCCTGCGGTGGCAAATGCGATGGTGTACACGGTCGAGGCAATGTGATCTCGACCGATCCGCATCGCCCGTGAGAACAGACGCTTGTGTGTCGCACCCTGGTCCGCAAGCTCCCAAACCGCGGAGGCCTGGGTGATCGTCACGTCGTTGAGAACACCGAGACCGGCGACAATGATCCCGCAAATCACTACCGAGGTGAGCCGAAGATCCGGCGCCCCAGCCGCCAGCAGGTAGTCATCCTCCCCGGCAAGGCCGGTCAGGTGGGACCACCTGGTCACAACGAATCCCAGTAGCGCTATCAAGATCAATCCGAAGAGCGTCCCAACCAGCGCGGTCGTGGTTCGAGCGCTGAAGCCGTGAGCCGCGTAGAGTGCGACGAACATGATCGCCGAGGAGCCGATCAGCCCCACCATGATCGGGTTGGATCCGGCAATCAGTGCCGGAAACATGAACGTAGCCAGGATGAAGCCTGCAAAGCCCAATCCGAGCAGCGCAGCAAAGCCACGCCAACGAGCGACCACGATGACCACTGCGGCGAAGATCAACCCCACAACCAGGAGCGGCATACTCCGCTTGAAATCAGAGAACTGGTACTGAGCCGGCTGGTCCCCCGACGGCGGCACACGTACCAACTTGATGACCTGGCCGACCTTCACCCCCGACGAATAGATCGCCGCCGTTACGGCCACCGTCACGGCTTTGCCTTTGTCGTCGCCCTCCAGTAGCTGAGATGTCAGATCAGCGCAGCGGGCGTCAGTCACCCCTGGCGTAGATCCTGCGAGTCCCTCACATGAGATCTCCTTGATGCCAGTGATCCGCGCCGTCGGGTAGGTGACGCCCGGAACGCTGTAGCCGGTCACGTCGGCGTTTATCTGGCGTGAGATATCGCCCGGCCAGAAGGCAACCAATCCGACCAGTGTCCAGATCGCCAACGGTATGAGGACCACAATCAGGATCCGCAGTGCGCGTTGGTGGCGGCGCAAATCGTCGGGTTTCACCAACGGCTGCGGACCGGTATCTGAAAGACGTTTTGAGCTGGAGTGTCGGTGAGCCACGATGCCGCCTAGTCTTAGTCCCCGTGAGTCGGCTACCTGGGGCGAGTCGAGACAGCACTCGGTCGTACATGGCTCGCCGGGCCTACAGGAGCGAACTCAGCCCACAATCTAACCCACATCTTCCTGGGCATATCCGGGCCGATCCCTCTGCTGGGACTGGCCGGGCGGTACGACACCGTCGCAGCGCCGCCGGATTAGTAGCCGGGATCATTGCTCTCGGCCTTGTCGGACTGTGCTTACGCGCGGTGCCGGCAGTGCTGACGGACAGCAATTTGGCCACACAGGTTGCTGGTCCGCTTTCTGGCATTCCCGTCGCTTCCCCGAGCAGCGCTGCGCCCACGACCCCGTCGCCGACAGCGAATGCCGAGCCGCTCACACCGGCGAGCAACCACCTGACCTCGGTTAATTTGCAGGCGAAGCGAGAGGCCAAGAGCGTTCGCCAGGCCGAGGTACCCGGGAGCGGGCCAGGGACCTACCGGGCGGCCAGGAAGAGCATGAGACCGACGACGTTGTCCGGCGCGTTGATCCGGTACGACGTACAGGTTGAAGACGGCTTGTCCATCAATCCCGATCAGGCCGCCCTGGAAATCCAGAAAGTGCTCGACGATCCGCGCAGCTGGCGAAGCACCGGTCGCTGGCGATTCGAGCTGGCCCCGGTTGGCCAGACGGTCACCCTGCACGCCTACATCGTGACGCCGGAGACTACCGACCAGCTGTGCGCGCCGCACCTGACGCGCGGTGAAGTGTCCTGCCAGATAGGCAATCGGGTGGTACTCAATGCCAAGCGTTGGCTACTCGGCGCCGACGCGTACGGCACTGATCTGACCAACTACCGGCGCTATCTGGTCAACCACGAGTTCGGACACGCGCTCGGCAATCGGCACCTAGACTGCCCGGGTCCAGGAACGCTGGCACCGGTGATGATGCAACAGACCAAGGGCCTCGGAGCCTGCCGGAAGAATCCATGGCCGCAAGCCAACGAAGATTGACCCCGCCGCGCGCTTACGCCTCCTACGATCTGCAGCTCGTGCCACTGCCCGTTGGAGTGGCTCGGCTGATGCTGTCCGGCAGGTTGCGCCCTGCGCAGGCCGAAAACCTGCAGGCCTCACAACGTCGCTGGCATCCTCAGTATCCGATGCTCGACAGCATCGACGCGATCGCGATGGTCTTTGCTGCCCATCGGGCGATGATGGGCACGGTCAAGGAATCACCTGCGTGGTGGATCCATCAGATCGTCGTCGATGGTGTAGTGGTGGGTGACATCGGATTCCACGGACCTCCGAGTCCTGAGCGGGCGGTCGAAATCGGCTATAGCGTGGTACCCGCCTGGCGGGGCCACGGGATTGCGACTCGGGCCTGCGCGTTGATCTTGCAGCAGGCGTGGCAGGACGGTGCGGATTGTGTCGTTGCCGAGACCGATGATGGCAATGTCGCCTCACAGGCGGTGCTGCTTCGCAACAGGTTCCAGCGCCGTCCCGATGGTGTCTTCATGATCAACCGCCCGGAGGCTTGATGAATGGCCTGACCCGCCACATCCGGCTTAAGCAGCCCGTCATGATGGGGCCGATTTTCGCTCAGCTGCGCCGTGGCCCGGGCGACCCGACGCACCGCTGGCTCGGCGACATTCACCTGCGCGCCACTCGTACGCCCGTCGGGCCAGCCTTGATCAAGATCATTGCGAGTGGCGCTGTTGTGTCCGCCCGGGCGTGGGGTGACGGTGCGGAGTGGAGCCTTGATCAACTACCGCAGCTGCTCGGCGCAGCCGACGAAGCAGAGGCCTTCCGTCCCCGACCTGAGCACGCTCCGCTGGTCCAGGCATGGCAACGCTATGGCCATTACCGAGTAGGTCGGACCGAGGCAGTCTTCGAGGCGCTGGCGCCGGCCTGCATCGAGCAGGTCGTCAGTGGCAAGGAGGCATTTCGGGCCTGGCGACTGCTGGTGGGTGAGTTCGGCGAGCCAGCGCCCGGGCCGGCGCGTGAACCCAGCGCGGCAGCGTATGGGATGTACCTGCCACCGAAGCCAGAGGTCTGGTCTCGCGTGCCGAGTTGGCGGTTCCTGGCTGCCGGAGTAGAGCAGCGTCGGAGCCGCACCTTGGTTCGCACTGCCGTCCGGGCAGCGGCTTTGGAGCGCACCTTGACCAGCTCGTACGAGCAGGCTGACCGGGCACTGCGTAGCTTTCCTGGAGTTGGGCCATGGACATCAGCAGAGGTACGGCAGCGCGCCCACGGCGATCCGGACGCCTGGAGCATTGGCGACTATCACGTCGGCCGAGATATCACCTACACCTTGACCGGGGAAGAGCTCGATGATGAGGCTTGCCTTGAAATCCTCGAGCCGTATCGCGGGCACCGGTTCCGAGTCCAGATGCTGCTCTCCATGCTCGGTCGGCACCGGCCGCGCCGCGCACCCCGGATGACGCTGCCGACCCATACGCCCTACGCGACGCGCGGCAGGTCGTAAATTGGCCTTGAGGTGGACGCCGCGGGTTTGGCCGGAGGGCTTACGTGCCTCGATGCCGCTCGCGTTGCCCATTCTGGCGGTCGGGGTCAGCTTCGGGCTGCTGGCCGCTCCCCTGCTCGGTACGCTTCCTTCGGTCCTGATGTCGGCTCTCGTGTGGTCGGGCACTGCTCAGTTCGCCGCCCTCACTATCTTGACTTCTGGAGGTGGAACCGCGCTGGCGGCTGGTGCTGGGCTGTTGGCGAACACCCGCTTCTTGCCGATGGGATTTGCGATCGCTCCCTCGATGAGGGGCGGAAGGCTGCGGCGCCTGCTCAGGGGGGCGTTGCTGGCCGATGCGTCTTTCGTAATTGGCCATCGTGGAGGTGGCCAGTTTGATATCAGCGCCATCGCTTGGGCGGCTCCCGTGCAGTATGTGGCGTGGGTCGTCGGCACCGTCGCTGGAGTCGCAGGCGCGACGGCGATCGGCGATCCCAGCCGCTGGGGGCTCGACGTTTTGTTTCCGGTGTTCTATCTCAGTCTGTTGTTGCCCGAACTGTTCCCTGAGCGGCTCGTACGTGGCGGGCGTCGAGCGCCTCCACATAGCGACCGGGCGAGCAGCGGTTTCAGTCCCGGGGCACCACGGAACCTTCGTCCAATCATCGTCGCAGCCTTGGCCGCAGCCATCACCCTCGTCCTCACACCCGTCGCACCTGCGGGCGTACCGGTGCTGGTCGCGGCTGCAGCCGCTCTCATAGGGCTTCGCGCACCACCCCAGCCAGTGACACCGGCCGGCGTCGGAGATGATGCATGAGAACGTGGTTGCTGATTCTGGTGTTGGCGGTCGGTACGGTGCTGATGAAGACGATCGGTCCGGTCTTGGCCGGCGGACGGCAACCGCCCGCGCCAGTCACCAGGGTCATCGCCCTGACCGCCCCGGCGTTGATCAGCGCCCTTATCGTGGCTGGCACCTTCACACAGGGCCAGCAGCTGGTCATCGATGCCCGCGCAGCAGGGCTTGCGGTCGGTGCCGTCGCCCTGTGGTTCCGTACGCCAGCCGCGGTTGCGCTCCTTCTCGCCGCGATCGTCTGCGCCGTCATGCGCCTGGTCGGCTAACAGTCGGGCGAGCAACCCTCTCCAGCTATCCTCGCCGGGAAGAGGTGCGCCATGCCTCGGTTGCCTCGTTGAGATATGCGATCTCCTCCGGGGTCAATGTGAACGACAACGCGCCAGCGTTATGTTTCGCCTGGTCTGCATTCTTCGCTCCTGGAATCGGCACGACATTCTCCTGCTCGATGAGCCAGCGCAGCGCCACCTGTCCCGGGGTCTTGCCGTAACGATCACCGATCGACCGCAGCAATGTCACAACAGGTCGCAGCGCGTGGAACTTCGGCCCACGGAACGGCTCCCGAAAGCGGCGGATGCCAACAGGCCGGCTGCCATCGAGATACTTCCCGGTGAGTGCACCGCTCGCGAGCGGCTGGTAGGCGATCAAGGTAATGCCTAGCTCACGGCAGGTGTCCAGCACCCCATTGGTCTCGGGTTGCCGGTACAACAGGGAATACTGCACCTGATTGGAGGCCAGCGGAATTCCACGCTCCGCCAAGGCCTGGTACGCGGTACGCATCTGGGCAGCGGAGTAGTTGCTGACACCAACCGCCTTGATCTTGCCCGCGTCGACCGCATCCGCCATCAGCCCCATGAGCGCCGGAATATCGACACGCCGTGACGGAAAGTGATGTTGGTAGAGGTCGATCGAGTTGCGCCGCAGGTTGCCGAGGCTCGCCTCCAATGCGACGGGCATGTCCTCGGCACGCGCAAATGGGGTGAGTGGGAACTTGGTCGCAATCACAACGTCCTGGCCCTCGGCCAGCTCGCCCAGCCGACGCTCCGAGCCACCGGCGCTATACATACCCGCCGTGTCAAAGAAGTTCACCTGCGACGCAATGCTGGCGTCAAAGGCGGCCTGCTCATCGGCGGCGTGCGTCCCGCCGTACGCGCTCTTGGCCGGCATTACCCGTTGCAGACCGCTCGCCTCCCCCCAGATCATGATGCCCAACCCGAGTCGCGGCACGCGAACCTCGCTGCGGCCCAGCTCTATCGTCTCCGTCATCTTGACCGCTCCCCACACGCTGTCGGAATATGCCAGCCCGTTAGTCAGTGCCAGCGATCCTAGAGTGCCGCATCGCGGAAATTCCCCTGTCGTCGCGCTCGGAGGCCCGCCGTGGTGCCGCCACGTCGACCAACCCCTCCGGCCTCATCAACGACGCGGAACCAACCCGGCCCGTTGCAGGGAAATAACTGCTGCGTCGATGCGGTTCTTTCGGTTAAACCGAGACAAGGAAGGATTTATGGGCATCACCCGCTTGAACCACGCAGTGCTCTTCGTAAGCGATATCGAGCGCAGCGTGGCCTTCTATACCGACGTACTGGGTTTCAGACGAATCGACATGACACCTGAGGGATTCGCCGGCGCGGCTTTCCTGCAGGCGCCCGGCTCGACCAACGACCACGACCTGGGACTGTTCGCGATCGGAGGCAATGCCGGGCCGTCCGGAGCGGGACGTACAACGGTCGGGCTATACCACCTGGCTTGGGAGATCGACACGCTAGCGGAGATGAGACTGCTGGCGGCGTCCCTTGCCGACAACGGCGCCCTCGCCGGCTCGTCGGACCACGGCACGACAAAGAGCCTCTACGGCAAGGACCCGGACGGCCTGGAATTCGAGATCGCCTGGATCGTGCCGGCCGATCGGCTGGACGACGCGGCCCGGGAGGCCCGCAAGCGGATTCGGCGCCTCGACCTCGACCAGGAGATCGCCCGCTATGGCGCAGACACCCGGGGTGGGATCGGGATCTCCGTCCCGGTCGCCTGACACTCACGCCGGCGTGATGCGGTGTGGGTTCCAATGCACCTATGACCGGTCGACCCGATCGTGGTCGCGGTCCAACCTCGTAGTTACCGGCGCCGCCGCCGGCTGCCAATCGCTCACCGAATAGATGCGATTGTGTCGAGGATCTCGTCGAGGTGCCCAACGCGCAACGGCGGGTTCAGCAATTCAGCGATGCGATCGAGGCTGTGCGCCTTGACGTCCGCGGCGCTGGTTGAAAGGTACGCGGTAATCGCTGACTCCCAGAAGTGGCTGAACTGTGCAATCACCATCGTGAATGAGCCGTAGCCGCTGATCCGAGCGGACCCGCCGGCCTCCCTGTAGGACAGGTACAGCTCGGCGACCCGGCGCCGATCCCCGAATGCGAAGTCGATCATGGCCATTGGCAGCTCCTGCGCCGCTTCCGCCAGTCCGCAGTTCTCCCAATCGATCACGCACAGCCCGCCGGTCGGTGTCGACAGAATGTTGTCGGCCCACAAGTCGCGATGGCAGCTCTGCAGGTTTGCAGGCGGCTCGATGAGCGCTTCCAGGCGCAGCAGCTCAGTGATCTCTGCGTCGAGAGCTTCGATAAAGGGAGCGTCTGCTGCCTTCGCGTCATCCAGCAGCTGGGTCCACCGCGGCGCCCCGACCGGCTCGGTGTACCAGCCACTGAGCGGCCGCGCGGGCGCATGGTGAACCTGATGTATCGCGGCCAAGATCGCACCAATCACCACCGGATCCAGCCCCTTATCCGTCGGCAAAAGATCGACCCACTCGTACGCCCGAACTTGATGCCCAGCAACATCAACAAGGACTTGGCCGGCCACGGTGCGGATAGGTCGCGGCATCGGCACAGCGCCGGTGGCAAGCACGGCCTCCTGGTAGGCGACATCGGCAACCGCATCGGCTGGGGTCTGACGGATGATCAGCTCCTTGATCGCAAGCGCACCCGTATCGGTATCAACTCGCCAGACGCGGCCCTGCTCTCCACCAGCCACCATGATCATCTCGCTGACCGGGGTTCCGACGCCGTAGGCCTCAGCGATTGTCATCGCATGATCGGACAACACCAGGCAAACTTGCCACACTCGCCGGAGCTGTGGTGCGTACGCTGCTCCATCTCCGATCACGGTTCGCGCTAGTCTCATAGAGATCATGAGTACCGCTTCGCGTGGGCAACGCGTCCCGCGGCTGAGTGGTACGCCCGTACTCGGATCGATGCGCGAGCTACGTCGCGACTATCTCGGCACGATTTCGCGCGCATCCCGCGAGATCGGCGGGCTTGCCCGGATTAGCGCAGGACCGCCGGGGTGGCGTATTACCGCCTACAGTGTCTCCTCCCCCGAGCTGGCGGCGGAGATTCTGGGGCAGCCGGACCGCTTCCGAAAAAATGGGCCTGGCTATCGAGAGTTGCGCCAGGCGCTGGGCGACAACATGCTCACCAGCGAAGACGAGAGCTGGCACCGCCAGCGCCGGTTCCTGGCGCCGATCTTTACGCGGCGGCGCATCGCCGGCGACTATATCGACATCATGATCGATGAGGCGGAACGTCTCGTCGAGCGCTGGCGAGTTGCCGCAGCACAGGGCCGGGGTGTCGATCTCTACCCAGCGATGGTGGAGATTACCTCACGCGTGATTGGCCGCATCCTGTTTGGCGCCGACGTGGCTCGCGCAGTCCCCCAGCTCACCCGCTTCGCCATCGTCAACGACGAACTGCTGCGTCGCTTTATCAGCCCTCACCCGACGCCACGATGGTTACCGACATTCCACAACAGGCGGCTGAGCCACGAGTTGGCCCAGGTGCGCCGCATTGTGGATGAGATCATTGCCGACCGGCAATCCGACAGAGGAAGCCAACCCGTTGGGGACATGCTCGGCTTACTGCTCGCGGCACGCGACGCCGAGAACGCCTCTGACCGCCTTAGTGAGACCGAAGTCGCCGACCAGGTGCTGCTATTTCTAATCGCAGGCCGCGAGACGACGGCGGTGACGCTCGCCTGCACTCTTGTCCAGCTGGCGCTGGCCCCACATTGGCAGACGACACTGCGCGAGGAGATCGTCGAGCGTCTGCACGGACGAGCGCCGACCGCTGAGGAGGTCCCCCAACTGCGTTGGACCGACCGCTTTCTGCGTGAATCAATGAGGCTATTTCCGGCTGCCCACGGCATGAACCGAAGCACGCGGAACGATGAGATCCTCGCCGGATACCACATTCCGGCGGGTTCCTGGCTCGAGGTATCGGTCTGGGGAGTCCATCATTCGCCTGCGGTGTGGCAGCAGCCCGAAGTCCTCGACCCTCGGCGCTTCGACGTTCCGGACGGACAGTTCCCAGGTGGCCACAGATATGCGTGGATGCCCTTCGGTGTAGGGCCACGCGCATGTATCGGCATGCAGATCGCAATGCTCGAGATTCCGATCGTGATTGCCAGCATCCTCCAAGCATTCATTTTGGAAACACCGCTTAGCTCGGTGCCTGTGCATGCCGCGATAACCGTGCTGCCCAGTGGGCCGCTACCACTCCAACTGCGGCCGCTCTAAACGCAACGCACGCAAAGGCCGTCCTTGGTATGGTCCGGATCGGCCCGGCCCTCCGCCGCCGGCCCGGCAGCCCCAATCGAAGTAGGGCTCGGCTGGATGAGCCGATAGAGAACGTTGCGTATCCTTCGTGCGCTCGCTACGTTTAGAGAACGGAGCGTTTCTAGGAGGTGATATGAAATTCGTCGCACCGCTACAAGATTTCGGCCGGGATGACCTCGCCTCAGCCGGAGGAAAAGGCGCCAACCTGGGCGAACTCGTACGAGCCGAGGTACCGGTGCCTGACGGCTTCCTCATCACAACCGCCGCATACGCCGCAGCTGTCCAGCCGCTCCGTTTGCGAATCGCCGACCGGCTCGGGCCCGACGGCGATTGTGCATCGATCCGCGCGGACATCGAGGCCGTCTCGATGCCCTCCGACCTGCGCGCTGAAATCACCAACGCTTACGCCGCCCTGGGAGTCGGTGCGGTGGCGGTGCGGTCGAGCGCAACCGCTGAGGACCTTCCAGGGGCGGCCTTTGCTGGTCAACAGGACACCTATCTGAACGTCATCGGTGAGGCGCAGTTGATCAATGCGGTGCAGAAGTGCTGGGCATCGCTTTGGACCGACCGCGCCATCACCTACCGCACCCGGATCGGGATCGACTCCGCGGAGGTCGGAATCGCGGTAGTCGTGCAACACATGATCAACGCCGAAGTTGCTGGCGTGATGTTCACCGCCGACCCGGTCAGCGGCGATCGCGAGACGATCATGGTAGATGCGTCCAGCGGGCTCGGCGAGGCAGTCGTCTCCGGACTGGTAACACCAGACCACTACCGGCTCGATGATCAAGGCCACGTTCTGGATTACCAGCCAGGCCGTCGTGAACTCATCGTCCGCAGTGCCCCCGGTGGCGGAGTCGCCCATGAGCCAGGAGATCCGGACCGCACTGAGCGACTCCCCGATACGGTGCTCATAGAGCTGTCGGCGCTGGGCACCGCCGTTGCCAAGCACTTCGGGCGTCCGCAAGACATCGAATGGGCGTACGCGGAAGGGCAGGTGTGGCTGCTGCAGGCGCGCCCGATGACCGCGCTGCCGCCGCCACCGCTGAAACTGAACGCAGCGCAGCGTCTGCTCGGCTCAGTCCTCCTCGACTACGTTCCAGTCCGCCCATACCCGATCGACATGAGCACCTGGGTGCCATATGGCCCGGCGGGGTTGATGGCCGATGTTGTCGGGAGATTCGGGTTTCGGGACGTGTTCGAGGACTTCCTTCTGGAGGATGAGTACGGCGTGGTCGACCGGTTCGTCCCGGCCTC
>JBKOZG010000374.1:0-3779 GCA_046725775.1 Actinomycetota bacterium
GCTGACAACTTGATGACCTTCCGCGTGGTGGTCAAGGAAGTTGCGCTTTCTCAGGGCATTCACGCGTCCTTCATGCCTAAGCCATTCACCGAGCATCCCGGGTCCGGCATGCATACTCACATGTCGCTCTTCGAGGGTGACACCAACGCCTTCTACGACGCGAGCGCGGAACACCACCTGTCCAAGGTGGGGCGGTATTTCATCGCTGGCCTGCTGCGCCACGCCGCCGAGATCACTGCCGTGACCAACCAGTGGACCAACTCCTACAAGCGGCTCGCCGGCGGCGGCGAGGCGCCCAGCTACATCTGCTGGGGTCGCAACAACCGCTCGGCGCTGGTCCGGGTGCCGATGTATAAGCCGAACAAGGGCTCGTCGGCACGCGTCGAGCTGCGCTCGATTGATTCGGCCGCCAATCCCTATTTGACCTTTGCGCTGATTCTGGCGACGGGCTTGGCTGGTATCGAGGGTGAGTACGAGTTGCCGGAAGGCGCCGAGGATGATGTGTGGTCGCTTACCGAACGTGAGCGGCAAGCACTCGGAATCTCACCTCTGCCGCGCAATCTTGATGAAGCCATCCGCACTATGGAGCGGTCCGATCTCGTCGCGGAGACGCTGGGAGAGCACGTCTTTGACTTCTTCCTTCGGAACAAGCGTGCGGAGTTTGAGGAGTACCGCCGGCAGGTGACGCCAATGGAGCTCACCCGCCTCCTCCCAGTCCTTTAAGCCTCTAGGCCACCGACTTGTCGGTGTCAGGAGAGCACGGGCAGTGCCGTGGAAAGGTTGGCGCGGAGGCCGGAGGCGCGTACAGTGCCCGTGGCAACAGCATCTGCCCAACCAATGCGGCCAGTCGCCATTCGTAGGAAGGTCAGCGGGTCAGTCTCTACGACGTTTGGCGGGGTGCCGCGAATATGGGTTGGCCCAGGATCGCCTATCGCACACTGCACTGCGGCGTACGGCGGCACCCTCACTTCTACGGAGCGGCCGGGATGCTGTCCGGCGAGGATGCTGGTGAGGGTACGGGCGCAGCGCGCGAGTGCGCTGCGTTGCAGCGGCGCTGGCGCCACCTCGGGCAGTGAGCGGTTCAGGTCGTCGGTATGGACGACTAGCTCGACGGTGCGAGTTGCTAAGTAGTCCTCGATTGTGGTGGGACCACGTCGGGTACTGATGATCTGCGTCATCGGGACGCCCGCCTCGAGCCGCATTGCGAGATCATCAATGGCAGCCTTGAGGCGGGCCACCACTTCGGGGCCGGTTAGACCCGCGGACGCCTCGAATGTTGCCGCCGTGATCATCTCGACGTCGCGCCGATACCGTCTCACGAACTCATGGATCGGCAGAGCAGGCTCCCTTGTTGGTTGAGACAACGATTGCGCCAGACCGGTGTGTACAAGGACGAGGTGACCGGCCAGGTGTCGCACACTCCAGCCCGGTAGCACAGTCGGGTGCTCGAAGCTTTCGGGCGCCAAGCCCTGCAACCACTTCAGGACCGTTCGCGACTGCTCCAGCAAGGCCTGCTGGGGGCGCAAACGGGGGATTGCCATCAGTCACGACCTCCGCCGCGACGCTACCAGTGACCCGGTGGTGCCGGCATCAGCTTTCCAGGGCGCCACGCGAGCAGAGACGAATAGCATCGAGCTCATGATCCGGATCGAGACTCTGCAAGGCACGCTGGCGCGTCGAGGCTTCGTCGACGCGGTGGCCGCAGAACGAGTCATCGATCACTGGGCCGACGAGTATGCGCCGTTGCTTGATCTGCTCGCCAAGTCTGCCGATCCCGATCTGGCACTGATGAGCTTGGATCGGCTCTCTGAGCGGGTCCCGGATCTGCTCACCCGGTTGACAGCCGCGCCCCTCCTCGCCCGCCAACTGGTCATGGTTCTGGGCGGCAGCAACAAGCTGAGCCATCATCTGATCGCTCGTCCAGAACACCTTGAGCTGCTCGAGGCCCCACTGGTGAAGGTGCCTGCCGACTCGCTGCGGCGGGAGTTGCTGGAGGCGACAGGCGCGGACCCGGAATCGCCGACGCCTATCGCGACTGACCCCACTGGCAACGATCTTCGCATCGCCTACCGCGGCGCGTTGCTTCGCATCGCCGCTCGCGACCTCTGCTCGCCCGAACCAATCGAAGCGGTCGATGACATTGCCGACGAGCTGTCTGACCTCGCGGACGCCACTCTCGAGGCCGCCCTGTCGATCGCTCGACTCAAGCTCGGCGGGAACGCTTTGCAGACCCGGCTAGCTGTGATCGCACTCGGCAAATGCGGTGCCCAGGAACTCAATTACGTTAGCGACGTCGATGTCCTTTTCGTCGCCGAGCCCGTAATGGACTCCGAGGGCACGCCGCTGGTCAGCAACGACCAGGCTGTCCAGATCGCTACCCGGATGGCGGCCGAGATGAGCCGAGTCTGCTCGGCGCACACCTCAGCCGGGACGATCTGGGAAGTAGACGCCGCCCTCAGACCGGAGGGCAAGGCCGGTCAGCTAGTACGTACGCTGTCCAGCCATCGCATCTATTACGAGAAGTGGGCCAAGACCTGGGAGTTCCAGGCGATGCTCAAGGCGCGCCCAGCTGCCGGTGATCTGCAGCTCGGACACGCCTTCGTTGACTTGGTCTCACCAATGGTGTGGCGCGCTGCAGAGCGAGAGAACTTCGTTGCCGACACCCAGGCGATGCGCAAGCGTGTCGTGGCCCACATTCCCACCCGGGATCAGGGCCGCGAGCTCAAACTCGGTAAAGGCGGCTTGCGGGACGTGGAGTTTTCTGTGCAGCTGCTTCAGCTGGTGCACGGACGGGTCGACGTGCGTCTCAGGTCGCGCGCCACGCTGCCAGCCCTCAGGAGCTTGATCGACAACGGCTATGTGGGCCGCGAAGATGGCAGGGGGTTGGCGCTGGCCTACCGGTTCCTGCGAACACTTGAGCATCGGATCCAGCTCTTCAATCTACGACGTACACACATGCTGCCGAACAATGATCATGATCTTCGTCGGCTGGGCCGTTCGCTCGGCTATAAGGAGCCGGTGAAGGAGCTGCTCGGCACCTGGCGACACACCAGTCAGCGGGTACGCCGGCTCCATGAGCGGCTCTTCTACTCCCCGCTGCTTGACGCGGTGGCCAAGATCCCATCCACGGAGCTCAGGCTGACCACCGACGCCGCCCTCGACCGGCTGAGGGCGCTCGGTTACGCGGATCCGACGGCCGCGCTGCGCCACATAGCAGCACTGAGCCAAGGTGTGACCAGGCAGGCGGAGATTCAGCGCCAGCTGTTGCCGGCGATGCTCGGCTGGTTCGCGCAAGCGCCCAATCCTGATCATGGTCTGCTGGCGTTCCGCCAGGTGTCGGAGGCGCTGGGCACTACCCCTTGGTATCTGCGGGCGCTCCGCGACGAGGGAGCGATGGCTGAGCGACTGGCCCGCATTCTGGCATCCAGCCGGTATGCGGTCGAGCTGCTGAAGCGCGCACCGCAGACAGTGCAGATGCTCGCAGACGATCAAGAACTACGACCCCGATCCCTGGCCCAGCTGAATGCGGAGATGCGCGCCGCCGCCAGCAGGCAGAGCAATAGCGTTGCGGCGGTGGAGGCGATCCGCGCGATCCGGCGTCAAGAGCTGTTTCGGGTGGCAGCCGGTGACCTAATCGGCGAGAACGACCTGTTGAGTGTAGGGGCGGCTCTGGGTGACTTAGCCTCCGCGACCGTCGACGCCACTCTGGCTGTGGTGCGCGAAGCTTCCAGCGTCGAAACGGTGCCTCGGATCGCGGTCATCGCGATGGGCCGGTGGGG
>JBKOZG010000068.1:0-5119 GCA_046725775.1 Actinomycetota bacterium
GCCGACAACGGTCATCCGAACCCAGCACACGGTCATCACCGACGACCAGCAGACGGTCAGCAGACGGTCAGCACCAAAGACGATCTCACGACATTTGAAGCAGAGCCACCCCAACCCGGCGCCCGGGTCCAGCGCATCGACTGGCCCACTGCGACCGTGCCGGCCGCCTACGTGAGCTGCATCGTGGAGCGCCCTCTGACCGTTAGTACCAGGGCGCTCTGGTGGCTAGCTCCCGCTGCAACCGCCGCCCCTCGGCCTACGGTCGCGGGCGGCGTGCCGCGGGCCGATTACTGAACACGGCAACGCACGCCAGATCGCAGGCGCCCTGTGAACGACTCGTCGCGCTCCGGGTCGGTCACCAGGGCCTCGAACAAATTGGCGAGCTTGACGCGGGACCGTGCTCGTTTCGTCACGGCTAATGGGGCCCTGTTAGTCGGTACGTCGTGGGTGCGACGGCGGGTGGCGCCTCGGCGGACAGGAGCGGCATGGCGGGCAGTAGAAATACCAAGGTGGGAGCAGCCGCGGCCGCGTTCGCGCTCGTCGGTGGTGGTGTCAAGCCCACCCGGAGTAGCCGGTGACCGTCCCGGGCCACGGTCATCCACCGATCCGTCACGTCCGGACACGGTCGCTCCTCGACGAACTCGACTGGCGCCTCGATATGGGACCTGGAATCACGACCGCCGCCGAACGCAAGTTCCTCGACGCCATCCGGGACGCCCGCCGCGAGCTCACGGTCGACGTCCTCGACTACCGCGTGGTCCGGCCATGACGACCGGGTAGGCGCCGAAGGCCCGAACCGCGCACCCTTCGCGTGTCGGATCGTCAGCACAGAACGACGGGGCGCGAAATCGGCAGATCTGGGCGGCCACCGAGCCTGCGGCACCGGCATCTCCGATGCGGCCACCGCGGGTGTCGTTCGGGGCGATGTGGATGTGGGGCAAGTCACGCGCACGCAACGCCCTCGGCTCGTGGCCACCTCTCGAACGTGCCGTTTGAGCGGCTTACGTACTTGTTGGTCGTCGAAACCGAAGGCAAACGCGTCGACCGCGAGCTTCCCAGCGGCGAACCGGCCGTTGAACGGCTCGAGGCTTGTGGTCCACGTGGCCTCGCCTTCACAGGAAACCTCAGCGAAGCCGAACCCCAGAACGTTGACGCGCCCGGCCCGCTGCGACGCGGAAACGTCGACGAATACCTCGGCCGGCGACGAGCAGGTCACCGTGCCGGTGACCGTCGCCGCACCGGTCTTCGGTGTCACGCTGCCCACGGGATCGATCGTCAGGCCGATCTCCAGCCGTGGCTGGGGAGGGACGTTCGGGTCGAACGCTAATGGTGCGGCCGCAGCCTGGCTGAAGTCGGCGAGGTTCGCCACTCCCAGGAGGCAGGCGCCGGGCGCCACAGCGCAGTCGACCGGACCACTGGCCGGCGTCTCAATGAGGCGTTCGACGGTGAAGTCGGTCGTGAACGCACCATTGGCGTCGGATTGAACGAGAATCGAGGTGCCGAGGTCGCAATCATCCATCGACGAGGCCCCGGCTGTGCACATAGCGATCCCGAGCGTCGTGTCGGCTGCAAAGCCCGAGCCCGAGACCGTCACGGTCTGGAAGTCGACGAGGTCAGTGTCGGGCGTGACCGTAATCATCGGCTGGGCGCTCGCCGGTGACGCTAAGGCCACCGTGGCTGCCGCGAACACGCCCACGCCCGCGCCGAGACAACGAAGCAGACGGGTCAAACGCATCATTCCCCCTAGGCCGCCCGCGGCCCCCCGCGGCGGCGGCGCTGGGCAATGTTCTAGCCGATCCCGATAGCAACATGCGGCCAGCCTCAGTGAACGCCGGGTCGGCAGCGCGTGTGGGAGCACCGATTGCCCGCTACGAGCGGCCGCTGCCCGTCCAGTCCCTGATACAGAACACCGAGGCACGAGATCGGCAGATCTGCCGCGGCGGCGTCAGCGGCGGTCAGGCGCTGAGGGCGTCACCTACCTCGATGATGAAGCGTCGCGCTGCCTGGGATGGCGGGTGGTCGGGTCGGTCGCCGCGCTGCATCGCCAGAGCACCGCTGATCAGGTGCTGAGGAGCACCACGCTCGAGTGCGTACCGAGCCCCGTCGATCTTCGACAGAATCTGGCCACGGTCGAGGTAGGCGAGCGCCCGACACGCGTTGAGGACCCCGTAGGCCTCGGGCGCGTGCTCCAGCGCCCAGGCCAGTTCGGCCCGGAGATACGAGAGGACATCGGCACGGGCAACGGGGCCGGTCAACTCGGTGGCAGCTGGCCCGCGCAATGCGATGCCTGCGGCGCGGCACACTACGTAGTGCATCAACAGGTCCGGATCCCCATCGCGGTCGTCCCCGAAGACGATTGTCTCCTCACCGGCGCAGACGCTGACGTGGAGCACGAACGGCCACGGTGCGCCGGGTTCGCGGGCTTGCCGACTGGCGACCATGCTCAGCCCCACACCGCGGCCGGGACAGCCACCAATCATCGACTGCAGCGTCTGGACGGCAGCGGTCAGCCGGTTGCGACCGATCGCCCGATCCCTGCACACGATCAACACGTCGATGTCGCTGCGAGCCGGGATGAAGGCACCGAGCGCGACCGAGCCATGAAGGTACGTCGCGATCAGACCGTCGACGACCTCTCCCAGGGCAAGGTCGAGGCGCCGCGCGAACCCTTCAACCGCCGTCACCGAAACAGCCACTCACGCCGGATCCCAAGCTGTCGGCAAGGTGGCGCGGGGCTCACATATTGCCCGAACCGAGTGCCCCCCGCCTCCCTGGCAGCCAGCACGGAACGACGTAGCGCGAGATCGGCAGATATGGCTGCACCCTGGGACTCTAGACGGCTACCTGGCCTTCCCAGGCCCGGTTGAGCGCGCCCTGGACCTTCACTGTCCAGATGATGAACCCGATGAGTGGGATGAGGTTCCAGAAGCCGGTCGCGCCGCTCACCGGCTTGGGCTGACTCGCACGCGCGTACATGTTGCCGATCTCGGACGGCAATACGAACCAGTTGACGGGGTTGATCAGGATCCCGATTACGAGACCGATCACCGGCCCGAGCCCCTCGCCGGTGTGCTCCTTGAGCTCGCGGTACACCTGATAGATCCAGTACAGGTGGTAGATCCCCAACGTGATGATCGAGAAGATGACCACTGCGGCCGGGTTCCGAACCTTTCCTCTCGGGCCGCGTGCTGTGGCGGAAGGCGGCGGGACAGGCGGTGGCGTATCGGTCATGTCGGCTCCCTCTCTCCCTGCGACCACGCGTTGCTCAATCGGCAGGCAGACGCGACTCAACGACCTTCCATCGACTTTCACGCACAGAGTGCCCCATGCGGGTCGCCGAGGCCAGCAAGTCCGGCGCGGCAGAACATCGCCCGTTCACAACGGCAGAACTCCCGATATCCGCGCTTTCGCACATCACGACGCTCAGGCCATCGAGGATGGGTGGGCCGTGGGGCATTGGCGGTCACCAACCACCTCAGGGACCAGGCGGCCCAGTGGCACTCCCAAACCCCCCTCGGGTTGTCCCCCAACGCCGATACGGGGCGCCATGGCCGCAACAGCGTGCGCTTCCTCAGGCCTGGCCGGCGTCGCTAGCGCCGACGAGATGACCAAACCCCGTTTGTAGACTCGCCGCGTGCACGCCGGGAGAGCCATGAGATGAGCCCCCCGTCGTCGCCGCTGGCGAACGTGATCACGTTGGGCGTGAAGGACCTGGCGCGGCTCCGCGATTTCTACCGCCGGCTTGGTTGGTCTCAGGTCGCCGACCAGGAAGACTTCACGGCGTTCGAGCTGCGCGGCTCCGTGCTCGCCCTCTTCCCGGTCGACAAGCTCGGCGCCGATGGTGGCGCCGAGCCGGAGCCTGGTGGAGGGGGGATCCGGTTCACGATCGGCGTGATGGTCGACAGCCCGCAGGCAGTTGACCAGCTGGTGGAGACCGTACGCGAGGCAGGCGGCCGGGTCACGAAGGAGCCGGTCGACGCCGAGTTCTTCGAGGGCCGCTCCGCCTACGTGGCGGATCCCGAGGGCAACTTCTGGGAGATCGCCTGGGCGCCTTCGGATAACGCCATCGTGGCCGCGGCCCGACGCGCCGCGCGAGTGGAAGCAGCGCCATGATGGCGGCGGCGGTCCACATCCTCCGCCGCCGGGCACCGAGGCGGCGCGGTCGTGCGAGGAACGTCGCCCGACAGACCTCGTGATGGGGAGTGGGTCCCTGCGACCCCACCGGGATTGTCCCAGAACGCCGGGTGAATGCAGCAGCTCGCGGGGCGCCATTGCCGGAAGGCTCTCGCCTCCTCGTGCTCGCCGAGCGGGACTGCCAGTGGCGAGTGAGCGGGGCCCCACCCTGCAGTGACGGGAAGCAGAGGGCGTCCACGGCGTTTATAGGAGCATGACCGAGTTGACCACCGCGCAGATCGAGTACCTAGCCAGCCAGCGACTGGCTCGGCTCGCGACCGCTGGCGCCGACGGCAAGCCGCACGTAGTGCCAACCTCATTCCGCTACAACAGCAAGCTCCGCACTCTCGACGTCGGCGGGCATCGGGTTGCGACGACGAAGAAGTACCGAGACGTCCAGGCCAACCCCTGGGCAGCGATCGTCGTCGATGATCTCGTGTCGACGGACCCGTGGATGCCGCGCATGCTCGAGATTCGCGGGCGCGCCGAAGCGGTCGCCAGTGGCGGGGCAGACCTGGGTCCCGCATTCGGCGACGCCTTCATTCGCATCTATCCCGAAAAGGTCAACAGCTTCGGCATCGAGTGAGCGCCCCGACGGGACTGGGCCCACAACCTCGTCGGATACCGTCCCCGAATCATGAGCACGACCTGACCCCGATCCGCGGCTGAGCGTCACCGCGCTGCGCTGCTACAGGGGGTCGACAAGCCAGCGAGCGAGAACCGTGACCTGAGCATGTTCGTACCCGAGCTGCAGGCCGCTCCGCCCACGCAGGTGAAGCCGAATCCTTGATGTTGCCGTCTAGCGCCGTAAACGCCCAGGTCTCATTGATCGTCTGGGACGAGCAACGAGGTGCTCTCGCGCTCAGCTCCGGGGTCACGCTCTGGATCGGGTGCTGGCCGGCCATGGGCTGCTCGACCCGAATACCCTGCGGCCTCAGGAGTCAGA
>JBKOZG010000150.1:0-4256 GCA_046725775.1 Actinomycetota bacterium
ATCCAATCGCCTTGCTCATTGCCTTATGGCGTTTCCGGAGCGGTCAGGGCGCGTTGTTCGTCGCCATCGCCGCCCTGGTATTCCTCATCGTCCACCTGCCGCGGAGCTGGGCTGCGATAACCGGTGCGGAGAACAACCCGCTGGACCGAGAGTCTCCTGCCAGCCCCGTCCAATGGCTGGTCACGCTGTTCATCGTGCCGCTGGTTACCACTGCGGTTGGATGGGTCACGTGGTCCAAGCAACGATGAGCAAGTCCGGCATCGGCTGATTGACCCGTGCCTACCCGAACCTGGTGTGCGGTAGGCGCCAACCTCCACCTCCTTCGACTGAGGCCGGCTTGCACTTGTGAGAGCTCCGCGGACGGCGCGGTTGTGGCCGCGGTGGCCGACGTTCAGAAAAGCATCAGGCTGAGGAACTCCAGTAGTCCTCGCGAACCATCGACGATGAGATCCGCCTCGTCGATCAGTGCCAGTGGGGCCTCCGCGGAGTCGACCGCGATGCGTAGCGCATCGCCACCGCGAACCTGTAGCGCCGCGGCAAATGCAGAAACATCACCAAGGTCGTCGCCAGCGACCACGACACCGCGGGCCTTGGACTCGGCGATGACCCGACGAACGGCGTCGCCTTTGTCGCTGTGCACCGCAGGGCGTAGCTCCCAAACCAGCTTTCCGAGTATGACTTCCAGCCCGTGCCTCTCGGCGATTTGCCGCACTGCTTCATCGATGGGCGCCGCCCAGCGGTCGGGGTCGGCAACCCGCCGCGTATGGATCGCAACGGTGTACTGCTTGTCCTCCAGGTAGGCGCCGCTGTCATGTACTGCGACGCAATCGCGCAGATCTTGCTGAGCCGCCTTAACAGCCGGGCGCGCCGCCTCCAGCCGCGGATCTACCCATAGCTGCCCGTCGCGGATCTCATGAAGTCCATACAGTCCGAGATAGCGCACTCGCGGGGCCGCGGCATGCTGGGCCAGATAGTCAGCCGGGCGACCCGACAGAAGCGCGACCGCGGCGAACCGGGCAGCCAGCTGACCAAGCAGCACTACGGTCCACGGCAGCGGTCTTGCTTCGTTCGGATCATCGACAATCGGGGCCAGCGTGCCGTCGAAGTCGAGGCATAAAGCGGTCGTCTGCGCCTGCGCCGCCACTCGGGCGGCGTGCTTGGCCAGTACTGTGTCAGGTGTTGGCGTCACGACTGTTGGTCAACTGAGAGGGTGTGCCGCTCGCGGGTACAAGTCCACGGTGTCGTATCGCATCGCCGTTTCAATCTAGTGCCGGGCTATCGGAGGCGGCAAGGTAGGCGACCTCGACAGGCTGCAGGAGGTGCACCAAGCGAATGGGCACGAGTTGGGCACGCGTTGACGGGTATACAGGTGCCATGGAGGACGGCCGGAATTTCGTCGACCTGATGCGCCGATGGGAGAACGCCGGCGGCGTATGGCGCGTGCTCGGCCAAGATCATCGCGCGGTCACCGTCGCTCTCTACCGCTGCGACGGAGGTGAGGAGGCTGACCGCTTCGTGTCCACTGATCCGCAGGTCGCAGAGTTCCTGGCGGGACGCATGAGCAGCGAGCAGAGCCCACGGTCAACCCGCGTGGCCGCCGGACACGCTGACGATCATGAGCACCGCGAACGTGATCGAGACTCACAAGGACGCGCACGACAGGCACGTCCGCGGGATCGGCTTGGTCGCCCGCTGCCCTACGGCGACGTAGGCGTCGAGCCGGTGCGAGAGGAGCCGGTACCACCATTGGAGACGATTTCGTACGCTCACGAGTTACTGGCCGACGGCCGACCATTCTCAGCTCATGAGGTGTACGAGGCGCGCTGGAAAGCGGGACCCGCCACGGAGCGGGAACTCTGGCAGGGACTCGCCCAGCTCTGCGTGGGCATCACTCACGCCGAGCGGGGGAACCAGACCGGCGCGCTTCGCCTCATCGGACGAGCTCGCCGACGACTGGAGACCTATGCGGCAACCAATGGACCGGTCTACGGCTTAGACCTCAACCACATCATCGAATGGATCCGAAACCGCGAACGTGAACCAGACAACAGCTCTTGGTTGATCGACCATCCGTTATAAGGAATTCATGCCGCGGCAGACAATCCCGCACCAGGATCCCGGGCCACGCCGTCCCCGCCCGCTGGGCGCATCCTGCATTACAGCTCAAGCTAAGTGCCGGTCTCGCGACCGGCAAGAAGTCGATCAACGCTGGTGCGAGAACCTGGTCAGACACTCCGTGCCACTCGCCGGCCAGACTCCGATGCAAGCCCTTGGGCAGCGCGCCGGCCGCTGCGTCGGCCATGCCGATGAGGTCGTCGCTGCTTCCCGCGCTGTCGAGCACAAGGGTCGCCACAGATGCGTCGGATGATCATCGCCGAGGCTCCTCGCTTTCCGGACCTGGCCCGTGCCTGGCACCGCATCGGCCCGGAGCGTGGTCACGCAACGCTCGCCAGCCAGATCGACAAGCTCGTCGCCCGCGCCCAGCTCCAGGTGGCCGACTCTCTCCTTGCTGCCCAGCTGCTGAACTATCTGATCTTGTCGGTGCCACTGAACGAGGCGATGTTCACCGGCCGCGACAAGCCATACAGTCGCCGGTAACTGAACCGCTATGCCGATGAGGCCGTACGAGTTTTCCTGGCTGCCTACGGATCGGGCCGGAGAGCGCGTCGCCCGCGATGACCCTGGGCCACTCAGTTCGCGAGCATCAAGGCGTACTCGTTGCGCAGGTTCTGCCAGCCGTATTCGCGGGCGGCAGAGCCGGCGACAGGTGGGACATCCTTGCCGTCCAACCTCGCACGCAGCGCATCGACGCATAGATGCCAGCCGGAGGCGTAGTCGGCCGCCTCCTCACCCACATCGAATATGTGCGTGAGCGATAGCCGTACGCCGGTGGGTACAGGTGTGATCTCGAAACGCAACTCGTGCCCACCCCAATTCAGGACGAGCAATCGGGGTGACTCGGCAACGAGTACCTCCCCTGGCTCGGGCGACCCTTCAGCCGGCTGACCGCCTTCAGCTTGTGGCAGTGGTACCTCCCCAACGACATCGAGGTCGCGGTTGGGAGCGTAGGGCGCCCACCGGCGTATCTCGTCCGCGCGTGTGAGTGCGGCCCACACTCGCTCCGCCGGGTGGTGAAGGGTCCGCTCCATTCGCAACACCCAGCGGTCGTCGCTGCGATCGAGGGTTGCCTCAGCGGGGTGTGTGGGCAATTGGTTCGTCATGGTGCATCCTCCTGCTTCTGATCTGGCTGCTCCGGACCGTTGTCTAGGTGCCGTTCGAGGGCGTCGAGACTTTCGGTCCACATCTGTCGGTACGGCTCCAGCCACGCGTGGACATCGCTCAGTGGCCGCGGAGCAAGTGAGTAGACCCGGCGCGGGCCGTACACCTGAACGGTCACGACGCCCGCCTCACGCAGCACCCTGAGGTGCTTGGAAACCGTCGGCTGCGGCATTTCCAGCGCGTTGACCAAGCTGCCGACATCCCGACCGCGATGCTCAAATGCGTCGTTGGCCACTGCCTCACGGAGATAGTCCAGAATGCGGCGGCGCGTGTGCTCAGCCATAACGGTGAAGCCGTCCATGACATGAAATATGCCTCTAAAGTCATATGCCTGTCAAGGCATATGATCAGGCCAGATTGACTCAGGGCCGATGACAGGCCTTAGCAGGTCGAAGAGTTCGGTGTCTTGGCCCTCATTGAGCTTGTCGCTGGCCAGCCGGCGGGCAATTCCGGCGACGAAGTCGGCGAGCTGGACTCGAGCGTCACCACGGGAGTCGACCTGCCTGACCTCTATGAGTTGCCGTCCCGGGCGGCTAGCGGCGAATGTTCTCGCAATGTCGGCGATGCGTTCCGGAGTCAACGCGGATTGTTCATCGTGTATCACCGAGACCGCTTCGGCGCGAATTCCCCAGAAGTGGACTGCTCGAGTCAGTGCTGGAATCAGCGGCTCAAGCAGCGGAGTCAACTTTGGGTTCTGAAGATGCGTGGCTCGCGTCGCTTCGGCGACGGCGCGAGTGGACTGCAGCAGAGTCATCACCTCGTGGACGTCAGCCGCCGCCTGAGTCTGGGCCAATGCGTCCACATCGGCGTAGAACATCGGAACCGGCGTCTTGGGCAACCACCGCTTGTTGGTACGAAAGAGATTGGCTGCGAGGGTGAGAAACTCCTGCCAGCGATGTGGCCCATAGTTCTGCCTGCCTGAGCGGTAGAGGGCGATCGCCATCCCCCGGGTGCGGGCGTTCTCGCCTGGGCAGGAG
>JBKOZG010000154.1:0-4302 GCA_046725775.1 Actinomycetota bacterium
ACGCCACCCGGTGCTGTGAAGGCTTTGTCGCCGAGAGTGGTTCCGTTCTTGGCGACCCGCAGGAACGGCGTGCGCAGACCCCGCTGCGAGACAACCTCGTCGATCGCATTCGCATCGAACAGTTTGAAAAACCCGCCCGGAAGATCAGCAGCGGGGGACAGCAACGGTTCCTGCCCCCAGTACTCGGCTGCGAACTGGTCGCGCCCGACGGCAACCAGTCGAGCGAGGGCAGAGTCCTCAGCGAACGGCGCCACCGTCTGCGCCGCCATCGGCTCCACCATCGGCTCCACCGTCGGCGCCGCCATCGGCTCCACCATCGGCTCCACCGTCGGCTCCGCCGTCTGCTCCGCCGTCTGCGCCACCATCGGCGCCGCCGTCTGCGCCGCCATCGGCTCCACCATCGGCTCCACCGTCGGCGCCGCCGTCTGCGCCACCGTCGGCTCCACCGTCGGCGCCACCATCCGCTCCACCATCGGCTCCACCGTCGGCTCCACCGTCTCGGATGCCAGGGATCCCCTCGGCACCGCCATCGGCCGGACCCTCGAGGTCGGAGACACCCTCACTGGGACCCTGTGTTGACTCGCTCATCTGATCCTCCTACGTCGCTGTATGCCCGGATTCCGAGCTCCGAAACCGGCGTCTGGGATGTCGCCGTCGACATAGGGTCCCATCCAGGCTTGACTGCCCGGCTCCGGGGGTCGGACCTCGCGCTCAAAGGGCGCCGATCTGTGACTACCCGCGACTAAGGTGCAAGGCGTGATGCCGTCGTGGAATTCGCTTCTGAGTCACGAAGCGATCATCCAGATGGTGGGCCACGAGGCCTTCGCCAGGGCGATGGTCTATGCCAAGTCAGGCCACGTCTACGACGTGAACTTCGATGCCGACGCGCTCATCGTCACCGGCCGGGTCAAGGGCACTGTACGAGACGACTACGCCGTGACTGTGTTCTTAGCCAGCTCACGATCAGGCTCGGTCAGCGTCTACCGCAGCCAGTGCAGCTGTCCAGTGGGGATCGACTGCAAACACGCGGCCGCTGTGCTGATCGCCGCTCGCCATCTCGTCGCTGGCCCAGCGGTGGAACGACCCGAGTGGGAGCGCACGCTCGACAAGCTCCTTGCCGCCGCCCCGCTGGTACCTCCAGCTGATGTCGCTCCCTTGGCGTTGGAGTTCGGAGTCGAGCGAATACCTGCGTTTCGGGGTTACCTGGGGCGGCAGGATCTGCGCATCCGCCCGGCCCGACGCGGCCGTAGCGGCGGATGGGTTCGTTCGGGGATCTCATGGGATGACCTTGATTTCGTCGCTCGTTCATACGTGGCCGAGCAGCGCGAGCTGTTGTTGCAGTTTCGCGCAGCCGCTGGCGCTACTGCGCGTTATGCCCTGCCGCGCAGCGCATGGCTTTCCCTTGGCACCGTCAGCAGTGCCTTCTGGGGCCTGCTCGACCAAGCGGCCGCTGTTGGTCTCACCATCCTCGCCGCCAAACCCCTCCTCGGCCCGCTTCGCACGAAACAGCGTGCATCGGTGGTCCTGGACGTTCGCCGGGATCCAGCCGTCGGAGTGCTGCTAGGTCCTCGGGTCCTGCTTGATGATCGCGACCTTGAACTCTCGTCGGTAGGGGTGCTTGGCGATCCGGCACATGGAGTTTTTCACGTCGGCGGGGAGGTTGATGGCGTACGGGAGCTGATCGTGGCGCGGCTGGATCAGCTGCTGAGCCGCGAGCTGCGGCAGCTCGTGGTGGGCCCTCACTCACTGCTGATCCCGCCCGACGACGAGCCGCGCTTCCTGACTGACTTCATACCGCGGCTACGTCAGAAGATAACGATCACCTCAGCCAACAGATCCGTTCGGCTGCCCGACTACATCGAACCGACCATAAGTCTCGTCGTGCATTTCCGACCTGAACATCGGGTGCGCCTCGACTGGATGGTGCAGTACGACGGCCCTGAGGGCAGCACAACATACGCGATTGATGATCCGCCTGAGCCACAGAGCATCCGTGACATTGCTGAGGAGCAGAACAGGCTGGCTGCGCTGCCGCTGCCGTACGCCGATCTTCCGCAGCTTGCAAACCGCAGCACGGAACTGCCACAGCAGCCGGCTGCGCACGTTCTGTTGGACGGCATCGCGGCGTTGCAGTTCGTTGAGCAGGTGCTGCCGCAGCTGGCGCCTGCCGGCGTGCGGGTCAGGCTGGAAGGCGAAGTACGCGAGTATCGCAAGACCAGCTCTCAGCCAACCATTCAGGTGGCAGCCGTCGAGCGTCCTGACTCCGCGGACTGGTTCGACTTGCACATCAAGGTCGCTATCGACGGAGAGGTGGTGCCCTTCGAGGACCTGTTCGTCGCCCTGAGCCAGGGTCAGGAGTTCTTGATCTTGGATACCGGGGTCTATTTCTCCCTGGATCGACCAGAATTCGCGCAGCTGCGGGATCTAATCGAGGAGTCCAAGGCGCTGCAGGATCGGCACCGCCCCGAGTTGAGCATCAGCCGTTTCCAGGCAAGCCTCTGGGACGACCTAACGAACCTGGGTGTGGCCATTGACCAGTCGGCTCGCTGGGAGCAAGCAGTACGCGGTCTCAGCGGCGTCTCCTCGATCGATGACGTCGAGCCGCCGGAGACCCTACGGGCCCAGCTCCGGCCGTATCAGCTGGATGGATACCGCTGGCTGAGCTTCCTGTGGACCCATCAGCTGGGCGGCATCCTCGCCGACGATATGGGTCTCGGCAAAACCCTCCAAGCGCTGGCGCTGGTATGTCACGCCCGGCTGGTCTGTCCAGAGCAGCCGCCTTTCCTCGTCGTTGCGCCGACCAGTGTGGTTTCGAACTGGTTGAGTGAAGCGGTCAGGTTCGCACCTGACCTGCGGGTGGTCTGCCTCACCGAATCTGCCTCAAAGCGCGGCGCGCCGAGCGCTGAGACCGTCGCAAAGGCAGATCTGGTGATCACCTCCTATTCGCTGCTGCGGATCGACATTGACAAGCTGAGCAAGCTGGATTGGTCTGGGCTGCTCCTGGACGAGGCACAGTTCGTCAAGAACCACCGCGCCAAGACCTACCAGTGCGCCCGCCGCATCGCGGCGCCTCTCAAGCTGGCGATCACCGGCACGCCCCTGGAAAACAGCCTGATGGACCTCTGGGCGCTGCTCTCAATTACTGCACCAGGGCTCTTCCCAGATCCAGATCGCTTCTCGGAGTACTACCGGCGACCAATCGAGCGCAACAAGGATGCGGCGCGATTGCGTCAGCTGCGTCGGCGGATCCGCCCGCTGATGCTGCGCCGCACGAAGGAGGGCGTGGCCTCCGAGCTGCCGCCCAAGCAGGAGCAGGTCGTCGAGGTCGACCTGCACCCAAGGCACCGGCGGATCTACCAGACGCACCTGCAACGCGAACGGCAGAAGGTCCTGGGCCTCATCGAAGATCTTGACCGCAACCGGTTTACGGTGCTCAGGTCGTTGACCTTGTTGCGCCGGCTCAGCCTCGATCCGGCGTTGGTTGACGACGCTCACAACGGCGTGCCGGCGGCCAAGGTCGAGGTGCTGTTGGAGGACCTGGGCGAGCTCGTCGGCGAGGGCCACCAAGCGCTGGTCTTCAGCCAATTCACGTCGTTCTTGATCAGAATTCGGGAGCGTCTGGCCGCGGCAGACATCTCGTACGCGTACCTCGACGGGCGGACCCGAAACCGCGAGCGCGTGGTCCAGCGGTTCCGAGACAAGCATGCATCGGTCTTCCTGATCAGCCTGAAGGCCGGCGGCTTTGGCCTCAATCTCGCGGAGGCCGATTACTGCTTTGTGCTCGATCCGTGGTGGAACCCGGCCACCGAAGCTCAGGCGGTGGATCGTACCCATCGGATCGGCCAGACCAAGACCGTCATGGTCTACCGGCTGGTGGCAAAGGACACCATCGAACAGAAGGTCATGGATCTGAAGGGGCGCAAAGAGGAGCTCTTCGCATCAGTCGCGGGCAGCGAAGCGTTGGCTGGCGCGGTACTCACAGCAGCAGAGATACGGGGACTTCTCGGCGGCTAGCAAATTGTTGTAGCGTTATCTCCGCTATGCAGCAAGAGTCAGCGGGGGGCTTGCTTCGTCAGGCAGCGCAGATCCCCTCACATGTCCGCTTTTTGACATGTCCAGAAGGTGACAAATAGGCATCTGGGGGTCGACACATTTTGGCCCTCCCGCTAATTTCTTGCTGTGTCAGGAGTTGGTTAGCCAACAAATGACGGGCATCGCCCTTCGACAGCGTTCATCTTGAACGTTCCTCTATGGGGGAGGGAACGTCGGGGTGTGGTCGGGTGAGTGGTCCTCACGTTGCCG
>JBKOZG010000115.1:0-13613 GCA_046725775.1 Actinomycetota bacterium
CGTTTTACGCTCGCGGGCAGACTGGCCAGCAGCTGCTGATCGGGGCCTACCAGGCACTGGAACGCCAGATCGCCGCCGGCACCGTCGAGATGCACACCCGGCACGAGATGCTCGAGCTGATCGTGGTCGACGGCAGGGCCCGCGGCGTGGTCATCCGCGACATGGTGACCGGGGGGATCGAGACTCACTTCGCAGACGCAGTAGTGCTCGCCACCGGCGGCTATGGCAATGTCTTTTATCTGTCCACAAACGCCGTGGGATGCAACGTGACAGCCACATGGCGAGCCCATCGCAAGGGGGCATACTTCGCGAACCCATGCTTCACCCAAATCCACCCGACGTGTATTCCGGTGAGCGGCGAACACCAGTCCAAGTTGACCTTGATGAGCGAATCGCTGCGCAACGACGGCCGAATCTGGGTTCCCAAGAGCGGGGAGGACAAGCGCAACCCTCGAGCGATCCCTGAGGAAGATCGCGACTACTACTTGGAGCGCATCTATCCGTCCTTCGGCAATCTTGTGCCACGTGACATTGCCTCGCGCGCTGCGAAGAATGTCTGCGACGAAGGCCGCGGCGTCGGGCCCGGCGGACTCGGGGTCTACCTCGACTTCGCTGACGCGATAGCCCGGCTCGGCCGGCCGGCTGTGGAGGCCAAGTACGGCAACCTCTTCAGCATGTACGCCCAGATCACAGGCGAGGACCCGTACCAGACGCCGATGCGGATCTATCCGGCCGTGCATTACACGATGGGCGGGCTCTGGGTCGACTATGACCTAGAGGCGAGCATTCCCGGACTCTTTGTCACCGGTGAAGCCAACTTCTCCGACCATGGGGCAAACCGGCTCGGCGCCAGCGCGTTGATGCAGGGCCTGGCCGACGGCTACTTCGTCCTTCCGAACACGATCAACGACTACCTCGCGGACGGGCCGTTTCCCAAGATCGACGCATCTCATCAGGCAGCGGTCGAAGCAGTTGCTTCGGTCCGCGCCAGGATCGACAGGCTGCTATCGGTGAATGGTAGCCGGAGCGTGGATTCCTTCCACAAGGAGCTCGGGCGCCTTATGTGGGACTACTGCGGGATGGAGCGGACCGAAGAAGGCCTGCGCAAGGCCGTTACACGGATCCGAGAGCTGAAGAAGGAGTTCTGGTCCGACGTCAGGGTGCTGGGCACGAACGAAGAGCTCAACCAAGCGCTCGAACGTGCCGGTCGGGTTGCTGACTTCTTCGAACTCGGTGAGTTGATGTGCATCGATGCGCTGGTGAGGCGTGAGTCCTGTGGTGGCCACTTCCGGGTTGAGAGCCAAACACCAGACGGGGAGGCGATGCGGGATGACGATGAATTCGCGTACGTGTCGGCCTGGGAATTCGGCGGCGACGACAGGCGTCCGGTCCTGCACAAGGAGCCACTGCTCTATGAATACGTCGAGATGAAACAGCGGAGCTACAAGTGAGTGCGGCGACAGCCGGCGAGCGTTGGTTAGCGAAGCGCTGGCTGTGTCTGGACGAGCACGTGAGCAGACAGGCTTTGCCGCTGCCGGCGAGCGAGGAAGACCCAGTCCAGTGGCGGGGACCGGGCACGAGCCGGCAGGAGCAAAGAAAATGAATGTGACGCTTCGAGTCTGGCGCCAGCCGTATCCGCGCGCCAAAGGGAAAATGGCCGTTTACAGGGTCAACGACATCACCGAGCACATGTCCTTCCTGGAGATGCTGGATGTGCTGAACGAACGGCTCACTCTCCAGGGCGAGGATCCCATCGCCTTCGATAGCGACTGCCGGGAAGGCATCTGCGGCATGTGCGGCCTGGTGATCAATGGCATCGCGCATGGTCCGGAGCAAACCACGACATGCCAGCTCCACATGCGCTCCTTCAAAGACGGCGACGTGATCGATGTCGAACCATGGCGAGCCGATCCGTTCCCAGTGATCAAGGACCTGGTGGTGGATCGCAGTGCTTTCGATCGGATCATCCAGGCCGGCGGATACATCTCCGCGCCGACCGGCACGGCTCCGGACGCGCACGCCAACCCAGTACCCAAGCGGGATGCCGACCGTGCATTCGATGCGGCGACCTGCATCGGCTGCGGTGCCTGCGTTGCCGCCTGCCCGAACGGCTCGGCGATGCTGTTCACCGCCGCGAAGATCACCCATCTCGGCCTGCTGCCCCAAGGCCAGCCCGAGCGCTACTCCCGGGTGGTCGGCATGGTGGCTCAGCATGATGCAGAAGGATTCGGCGGCTGCACAAACATCGGTGAGTGCACTGCCGTCTGCCCAAAGGCCATACCGTTGGAGACGATCTCCCGGCTCAACCGGGATCTGATCAGCGCGCTGACCCACGGGGGATCCCACTGGCCCAAGGCCGCACCGAGAAGGGACGAGCTGGAAGAAGAAGAACCTGAGGTGATCGGATTCTGACAAGTCAGCCGGACCTGCTGGAGCCATCTTGGATATCAAGTGGCAACGCGGCGATCAGACAGTCAAGACGATCAGAAGCGCGGCGAGCGAGCCGACGAGAGCGCTGCCGTAGCAGAGCACCGCGATCGGCCCGTCAAGCCCCCTGAGCTGGAGTCCGTCGTCCAGGGTGAAGCGGAAGCGGTGCGCCCAGTGAAACAGCATCAGGACGACCAGGCCCAGAAAGACCAGGCGGGTGAGCCAATGGCTGACCACGGCATGCAGATGGTCGTACTCAGGCTGGACCCAGCCCAGCGGAATGGCCAGCCCGAAGAGCACGACCAGGATAGGCAGGAACACTGACGCGACTACTCCGCCCCCGCTGAACAGTAACCAGACGATCGGTTCGATGTGCCGCTTGGTCATCGAAGCACCAACCAGGTGATGAATGCCGACACCACCGCGAGTCCCACGTACTGGGAGGCGATCACCAGCCCGGCCGGCACACGCCCGCCGACGCGAACCACCGTCGCAGCCGGTACCCACCGGCCAGCGACGGGAACCTCCTTCATCGCCCGCACCTGCCGGCCACCTGGCCCGCGAACCACCATGGCCTGCGGTGTGAGCACGAACCACGTCACCGTATGCAGTAGCGAAAAGGCAAGTGCCACGACATTGATCACCACTATGACGGGTGACGCGGCCCAGTCCAGGAACTTCTGATACGACTCCTCGTCACGCCCGATGGCAAAAACCATCATCATCAGAAACACCGCGAACCACGCCACGAAAACGCTGCTGAGCTCACGCATCACGAAGAGGAAGTAGGTTCGCTTCTTCAGCCACCACAACCTGGACACAGGCTGCCGGTAGGTGACAGGCGCACTCATCGGGCACCGCGGGGGAGCAGAAACGCCCTCAGGTTCTCGGTCGCGGCCTTGAGCTTGTATCGCTGAATGGCACCTGCCGGATCGACATGCTTGGGGCATACCCGGGTGCATTCACCGACGAATGTGCACCCCCACACGCCTTCGCGCTCGATGAGCACATCGAGGCGTTCTCGCTGGCCCCGATCGCGAGTATCCAGGTCGTACCGCTCAGCCAAGGCAATCGCGGCCGGGCCGATGAAATCCGGCTCGAGGCCGTAGATCGGACAGGCCGCGTAGCACAGCATGCAATTGATGCAGTTGCTGAATTGCTTGTACTCCTCCAGTTCCTCCGGAGTCTGGATGTATTCCCCGTCGATGACGGTTACGTCGTCTCGGATGATCCACGGCTTGACCCGGGGCAACTTCTCCATGAAGTCCTCGATGTCGACGACCAGATCACGGACGACGGGGAAATTGCTGAGCGGCTCGACTCGAATCGGCCCAGGCGCATAGTCGGTGAGGAAGGCGGCACATGTCAGCTTCGGCTCTCCGTCGACGTTCATCCCGCAGCTGCCGCAGATTCCCATCCGGCACGACCAGCGATACGAGAGGCTTCCATCGATGTGGTCCTTGATGTAGTTCAGTCCGTCGAGGATCGCCCAGTCCTTACTCAGCGGCACCTCGTAGGTGGCTACGGTCGGCGCGGAATCCTGGTCCGGGTCGTACCGCGTCACCCGCATCTGAATGTTGTCTGCCATCTGTGGCTACCTCCCATACACCCGCTCGCCGGGTGGCCATCGCGTGATCGTCACCGGCGACCGCTCAATCCTGACGGCACCGTCCGCGTCCCGGTAGGCCAGCGCGTGGTTGAGGAAGCGCGTGTCGTCGCGTGCGGCGAAGTCGGTGCGCTGGTGGGCGCCCCGCGACTCCTCGCGTTGCAGGGCGGACTGCAGGATGGTTTCGGCGATATCGAGCATGTTTGCCACCTCAAGCGCAGCGACTAGCTCGGTGTTGAACACCTGGGTTTCGTCGTGGAGCTGGACGCGCTCGAGTCGCTGCTGCAACTCGGCCAGCTGGTCGACGCCCTTGCTCAACGATTCGCCGGATCGGAAGATCCCTGCACTGTCCTCCATAGTTGCCTGCATCTCCTCGCGGATGTCGGCGATCCGCTCAGAACCACGGTCAGGCGTCCGCATCTGATCAATCCGCCGTATTTCGTCTTCGACCTGACGCATCACCACGGGGGGTGGCGCCTTGGCACTCGCCGCGTACTCCGCAGCAGCCCTGCCCGCTCGGGCGCCAAAGACCAGACACTCCGGGAGCGAGTTGGACCCAAGCCGGTTCGCGCCGTTGATGGTCACGCAGGCGGTCTCCCCAGCCGCGAAGAGCCCTTCGATGGGCGTCGCGCCATTGATGTCGGTGTGTACGCCGCCCATCATGTAGTGCACCACTGGGCGGACGGGGATCAGATCCTTGACGGGGTCGATGCGCTCGTACTTCAAACACAGCTCACGCACCATCGGAAGCTTGGTGTCGATCAGCTTCGCGCCCAGGTGGCGCAGGTCGAGATGAACGATCGGCCCGTACGGCGACTCGATCGTCCGCCCCTTCTCGACCTCCTGCACGAAGGCTTGCGACAGCCGGTCCCGTGGTCCGAGCTCCATGCTGCGCAGCACTGGTGTGGGCTCAGGCTTGCCCAGGTCGTAGTCCTGGAGGTAGCGGTAGCCGTCCTTATTGAGCAGCCAGCCACCCTCGGCGCGCGTGGCCTCGGTAATGAGGATTCCCGTGAACGGGAGCCCGGTGGGATGGTATTGGACGAACTCCATGTCTTTGAGCGGCGCACCTGCGCGGTAGGCCAACGCCATGCCGTCACCCGTGCAGATTGCTGCGTTTGTGGTAAATGGGAAGACCTTGCCGGAACCGCCATTACAAAGTACGACCGACTTTGCAGTGATGGCCTCGATCCGACCGGTTCTGAGTTCGATCGCCACGACTCCATGTACCCGGCCGTCGTCGACGAGGAGCCGGGAAACGAACCATTCGTCGTATCGAGTGACGTCTTCATATTTCAGTGACGTCTGGAACAGGGTGTGCAGCATGTGGAAGCCGGTCTTGTCCGCTGCGAACCAGGTGCGCATGTTCTTCATGCCGCCGAAGGCGCGTACGGCAATGCGCCCGTCCGGTTGTCGGCTCCACGGACAGCCCCAGTGCTCAAGCTGCAGCAGCTCGCGAGGAGCCTCCTGAACGAACGCCTCCACCGCGTCCTGGTCACAGAGCCAATCGCTGCCCGAGACGGTGTCGTAGGCGTGCTCAGCCAGAGTATCGTCCTCCGCGATCGCGCCAGCTGCCCCGCCCTCGGCAGACACCGTGTGGCTGCGCATGGGATAGACCTTCGACACCACGGCCACACTGAGGCTGGGATTGCTCTCCGCGATGGCGATCGCTGCCCGCAGTCCGGCGCCGCCGCCGCCCACGAGGAGTACGTCGTGGGCCGCAGCCGCGCCTTCACTCACCACAAACTCCTCGTTCACCAGCGTGCTCCCGACATTCATCCTGACCTTCAGACGTATGCCGCCGTCGTGGAACTCTATACCCCTCAAGATGAGCCAGTAGGGAGAGGAGTCTTCCGCGGTGCCGCCGCGGTTTCTGCCATCCAGACAACCTTCTTGCAGCCGCCTCGACCAGCCCGCTAGCCGTTGACGATTTCGTCTTGCATCGTCGGGTGTGGCAAACTTGACGGCTGCCGTCCTGCTATACGACACCTGCCACAGGGGGAATGTTCGCGGCGGGAAAGCATTCAACTGGATGTACGAGCGCAGTGGCCTGTGGCACTGGCGAGGAACGTCTCATGAGCAAGCTCATTCACGAGCTCGATCAAGCATCGTTGCGCGGCGATATCCCAGCTTTCCGTCCGGGCGACACCGTCAAAGTGCACGTCAAGGTCGTCGAGGGCACTCGGTCGAGAATCCAGGTCTTCACCGGTGTGGTGATCTCCCGGGCAGGCGATGGCATCCGTGAAGCATTTACCGTCCGCAAGGTGAGTTTCGGGGTCGGCGTGGAGCGCACGTTTCCACTGCATAGTCCGATCATTGACAAGATCGAGGTGGAGCGCCGCGGCGATGTACGCCGGGCGAAGCTCTACTATCTCCGTGGCCTGCGCGGCAAGGCTGCCAAGATCAAGGAAAAGCGCGACGCCAGCTGATCACCGGTAGCCGACGATGGCCAACCGGTGGGGTGGAGCCACGCCGCGGCGTGCCCTGGAGCCGGAAAGCCAACTGGAGCCCGCGCGAACCGAATCCATCGATTCGGATCCAGAGCACCTGACTTTTGGCCAGCATGTGGTGGCCTTCTTCAAGGAACTGACGGTTGTTGTCGTCGGCGCGATCATTGCTGCCTCCCTATTGCGCGGATTCGTGGGGCAGATGTTCCTGATCCCATCGGTCTCCATGGAGAACACACTTCAGGTCGACGATCGCGTCGTCGTAGAGAAGCTCAGTACGGTCAGACGCGGCCAGGTCATCGTCTTCAAGGATCCAGGGGGCTGGTTCACCGGTGCCACCGTGCGTGAGCGCGGTCCGATCGGCAAGGCACTGGAGTTCGTCGGCGTGCTGCCCGACACCAGCACCGAGCATCTGATCAAGCGGGTCATCGGTCTACCTGGCGATCGTGTGATCTGCTGCGATGAGGTCGATCATGTGACGGTCAATGGCCAGCCCTTGAATGAGAGCTCGTACCTGTTCATCGGACCGGACGGCGCGCCTACACAGCCATCGGCCATCGAGTTCGATGTGACGGTCCCTAACGGCCGCCTTTTTGTGATGGGCGACAACCGTGACCACAGCCGCGACTCGCGGTGCCACCTCAATGACGTGCAACCGGGCCTCACGAAGGGTGAGAATGCATTAGTGTCTGAAGATCTGGTCGTTGGTCGTGCCATTGCCGTGGTCTGGCCCCTCGACCGCCAGCACCGCTTGCCCAGTCCGGATACCTTTGTGACCGTCCCGTCTGGCGAGCAGCCAGTGCCAGACAACGCAAAGATCACCGCCGGACCTGAGGCCAGCTGTTGACCACTCATAAGGCTCCTCCTGCGCCTCCCAGCCAGGCGCGTCACGAAGCAGGCTCTAGGCAGACCTTGGCGCGCATGACACTCGGCCAGCGAGCCTGGGCATTCCTACGGGAACTGCTTATCGTGGTCATTGGCGCTGTGGTGGTGTCGTCCCTGCTTCGCGCGTTCGTCGGGCAGATGTTCATCATCCCTTCGCAGTCGATGGAGAACACGCTTTTGGTTGGTGATCGTGTGGTGGTACAGAAGCTCACCGACTTTCAGCGTGGCGATGTGGTGGTCTTCTCTGACCCGGGCGGCTGGTTGGATGAAGCACCAGTTGCTGATCCTTCGCCTTGGGACAGAGTGCTGGAATTCATCGGGCTGCCGACGCGCAGCACCCCTGGCCACCTGATCAAGCGAGTCATCGGCTTGCCAGGAGACAAGGTGGTCTGTTGCAGCAGCAAGGGCCGCATCACCGTCAATGGCAGTCCGCTTGACGAGAGGAGCTACCTCTATACCGATCCGGACGGCGAACAAGTCAAGCCGTCGGAGGTCAAGTTCGAGGTGGTAGTCCCCGAAGACCGGATCTTTGTCATGGGTGATCACCGCGATCTGAGTGCCGACTCGCGATGCCACCTCTCGGACTTGTCGACGCGTCAGGGCAAAGGCCAGGTCGCCTTCGTCCCCATCTCGCTCGTTGTGGGGCCTGCTTTTGCGATCGCAGCGCCATTCGATCGGGCGGGCCGCATGCAACGACCCGCAACCTTCGCGGAGGTGTCGGCTGCGAAGAAGCCTGCACCCGAGAGAGCGGTGATCAAGCCCGCCGGGGTGAGCTGCTGATGCCGCCCGCGAAAGCCACCGCGCCAATCCTTGTTAAGCGCAACAGCGGCATGTACGGATACGAACGGGCACTGCAGCGGATGGGTCTTCATCCTGTCGCGGGAGCGGATGAGGCGGGTCGCGGAGCCTGCGCCGGCCCACTCGTGGCCGCCGCAGCGATCCTTGGCGATGCGAAGTCGCGGCAGATCGCCGGGCTGAAGGACTCCAAGCTGCTTACCCCGCTGCAGCGTGAACGGCTGTACGCCGAGATCACAGAGAAAGCTATCGCCTGGGCGGTGGCATGCATCGAGCCGGCTGAGTGCGATGCGCTCGGCATGCATGTCGCAAATGTGATGGCGTTGCGGATGGCCTTGCTGCGACTCGATGTGCCTCCGATGTATGTGCTGACGGACGGGTTCAGCGTTGACGGGCTCGGCACGCCAGGGTTGGGAGTCTGGAAGGGCGATCAGGTGGTGGCGTGCGTTGCGGCAGCATCGATTATTGCGAAGGTCACTCGGGACCGGATCATGTGTGAACTAGACCACGCCTATCCCGAGTACGAGTTCAAAGAGCATAAGGGCTATTGCACGCCGCTCCACCAGGAGAAGCTGGATGCCTACGGTCCATCTGCCACTCACCGGATGCGCTTCGTGAACGTCTCGCGAACGACTAGAGTCGATGCGCCATGGGACACAGAAGCGGAGCGACTTCCAGCCCTAGCGGCGAGTGACGTCGATGAGTGCTGAAGACCTCGAACAGTACGAAAGTGAGCTGGAACTCCAGCTCTACCGTGAATACAAGGACGTCGTCGGCATCTTCACTTATGCGGTGGAGACTGAACGACGGTTTTACCTCTGCAATGCCGTCGACCTGAAGGTGCGTACCGAGGGCGGCGACGTCTACTACGAGGTCTCCATGGGCGATGCCTGGGTCTGGGACATGTACCGTCCCGCTCGCTTCGTCAAGAGCGCCAAAGTCCTGACCTTCCGCGACGTGTCGATCGAAGAGATCGCCCATAGCGACCTTGAAGTGCCAAAGCCGAGCTAGTTGGGGCGGCTCTCGCTGAGGTTTTCAGTGGGCCGGTAGCTCAGCAGCACCACTCCGGCCTGGAAGATCTCTGACTCGACCAGCTCCAGCCGCGGCATGGTGGGCGACTCCTGGAAGAGGCGGCCTCCAGTGCCCATCACGACGGGGTAGACGAACAGCCGATACTCGTCAACCAGGCCGGTACCGACCAGGGCCTGTGCCACGCTGACGCTGCCGGCACAGACGATGTCGGTGCCACGCTCGGCCTTGAGTGCCTCGACCTCCTCGACCAGTTCGCCGCGAACGATCGTGGTGTTCTCCCAGTCGGGCTCGGTCAGAGTGTTGGAGAGCACGTACTTCTGGACGCTGTTGAGGTAGGCCGTAATGCCGGTCCGGTCGTCGGTCTGCTTGGGCCCGTAGCCCCGGAAGTCCTCGAATGTCTGTCGGCCGAGCAGAACGGCGTCCGCAGTGCGGTCGTGTCGCTGGTTGGCTGCCAAGATGTCGGCGTCGTCATCCGGATTCTCGGGCGGCGTGAACCAGCCGCTGCTCAGGTCGATGACGCCGTCGATAGTGATGTTTTCGGTGATGATCAGTTTCCTCATGCCGGTTCGACCCCAGTCAGCCGCCCGAGTCATCGGGCGCTGAACATGGAGTTTCCCGAAGCTCCAAGCCGGTTTCCACAAGTGGCCCAGTGGTGGTGTAAACAGATTTCGGTGACATCGCCCGATCCGGACTTCGCACGCATGTTTCCGTTTGGAGGTGGGCGAGCCGGCGACGGAGTCGAAGAAGCAGTTTGGGCGTACGCGGCGAGGATCTGGCCTGTGCTGAGTTGAGCGGCAGGGCATGCAGATCCTGGAGCGGAACTGGCGCTGCCGGCTCGGAGAGATCGACATTGTCGCTGCGGAGCTCGGAGACGCCGGACGCTGGGCTGCCGCGCACGGTGCTTGTCGGACTTCCGGACTCGGCTCTCTACCAGCGCCCGATCGGTGCACAGCGGCATTCAGCAATTCCGGCCAAAAGTGGCCGATCTCGCTGCTGACCATCAATCTCAGCCCGGCAACCCTGCCGAAGGCCGGCAATCAGTACGATTTGGCACTTCCCATTGCCGTGCTTCGGCAGTGGCGAGCGCCATGCCTCTCGCTCCGTTTACATCCAGATGTCCGGCCTCGTATCGTCGTTTCCTAAGGATGGTGGGTGCCCATGAAGCCTGGACTTGTTTGCCTTGTTCGCAGGCACAAGTGGCACAGCAGCTGGGACAAGGACGAGCAGAAGACGGTCTGGACTTGCAGCCGCTGCGGTAGGACGAGGGTTCGCATCGGCGAGATGGACCCCCGCAAGAGCGGCTGGGGTTTTGGGAGTTGAGCTGAATCGTGCGTCAACTGTTGGTCGCCTTTCTGCGCTGCGCCGCGATCAGCCGGTTGATCCCGTCGAGGTCATGGGTGAGCGAATCGGCGGGCATGCGAACCGTCGTCTCGACCTGGCAGACGTGGTCGGTCAGGTCGAGGCGATGTGGGCCTGTGAGGTAGCTGCAGCCGGTAGGCATCACATGCTCTTCCATGGCCCGCCTGGAGTGGGTAAGACCATGCTCGCGGAGCGTGTCCCGGGTCTGCTTCCCTATCTGGACCTGCATGACTCGCTCGATCTGGACCGCTGCTGGGCTGGTGATCGTGGGGCACAGAGACTCAGCTCGGCTAGGAGACCGGCTGGGCAATGACGATAATGACAACCACAAGTCACCGCCCATTCGCCGTCTTTGGCCGCACGAAGATCAGCGACTCTAATCCAGACCCGACGACGGTTTGGACCGTGTACGCGGCCCGACCAACGACGCCCTGTGATCCCGCTTCCGTCGTGCTGACCTTGGCGAACATCGCAAGGAACCGGGCCGCCACTGTCGTCGGACATGAAACGCCAAATCCAATCCTTGCGGGCGTCTTGGTCTCCCCGCGCAGCAAGCGTACTTCCGCACTTAGGTCACTGTTCCCCTGATGTGACCCGCTTGAAACCAACCCTCGTTGCACCGAATGCCTGGGCACCTACCGGTGACGCGCATCGTCGTGTAGAACTCGATGATGACCGCTCGACGCGTGCCGCGATGGTCCGAGGTGAGACCTCTGCTCCGGCCGCGCCGTATGGCGCTCAACTCGACCGATCGACGGCTGGCTGGCGCGGCGTCCATCGCCGATCTACGCCTACTAGCGCGTCGTAGAGTTCCGCTTGCCGTCTTCGACTACACCGATGGCGCCGCAGGCGACGAGCTTGCTCTTCGTCGGTCTCGACAGGTTTATGAGAGCCTCTCGTTCAGCCCGCATGTGCTGCAGGACGTGTCTTCCGTGGACACCTCCACAGTCATCCTCGGTCGGCCTGCGGCTGCACCGTTCGGGTTCGGACCGACCGGCTTCACCCGGATGATGCACACCGACGGCGAGCCAGCCGTCGCGCGTGTCGCCGAACGGGCCGGCATCCCGTACGCGTTGTCGACGATGGGCACGACGTCGATCGAGGGCCTGGCTGCAGCTGCCCCGGACGGACGGCGGTGGTTCCAGCTCTACCTGTGGCGCGACCGCGAGGCGAGCCGCGACTTCGTGGCCCGAGCCAAGGCCGCCGGCTACGAGGCGCTCGTGCTCACCGTCGACACACCCGTCCCCGGCCCACGGCTGCGCGACGTCCGCAACGGCCTGACCATCCCGCCGTCGCTGTCGCTGAGGACCTTCGCAGAGGGTGCGTTGCACCCAGCTTGGTGGTTCGACCTGTTCACTACCGAGCCGCTCGAGTTCGCCTCGCTCAAGCGCTCCGAGGGCACCGTCGCCGAGCTCGTCGCCAGGCTCTTCGACCCGGCCGCGACGATCGCCGACCTTGCCTGGCTCCGGTCCATCTGGGACGGGCCGCTGGTCGTCAAGGGCATCCTCAACGCGGCCGATGCCCGGGCCGTCGTTGACACCGGAGCGGACGCCGTCATCGTGTCGAACCACGGGGGACGACAGCTCGACCGAGCCACCACCCCATTGGAGGCGCTGCCCTCCGTGGTCGACGCGGTGGGCGACCGGGCGGAGGTGTACGTCGACGGAGGCGTCATGTCGGGCAGCGACGTCGTCGCCGCGGTAGCGCTGGGGGCGAGGGCTGCCCTGGTGGGACGCGCATATCTTTACGGGCTGATGGCCGGCGGCGAGCGTGGGGTGCGGCGGGCGGCCGACATTCTGGTCCAGGAGGTCGCGTCGACGCTCGCGCTCCTCGGGGTGACGCGGGTGTCAGAGCTGCGCCCCGACCACGTCCGGATACGCCTGCCTCTGCAATAGTTTCGAACATGGACGTCATCGAGTACACGCCCACCCGTGACGAGTACGCCTACACCTTCGGTGGAGTCGCCTCCGCCATGCGGGTAAGGCCCGGCACCGCGCTTCGGCTCTGGTCGGAGGACGCGTTCAATGGGGTCCTGCGCAGCGTCGATGACCTATCGAGCGCAAAGGTCGACCTGCGTTTCGTCAACCCGCAGACCGGTCCGTTCTACGTCGAGGGCGCGGAACCCGGGGACACGCTGGTGCTCCACCTCGTCGCGGTGGAACCCGCGCGGGACTGGGGCGCCTCGGCGGCCATCCCCTTCTTCGGCGGCATGACGAGCACCGACCGCGTCGTCACCCTGCAGGAGCCGCTTCCCGACACGACGTGGATTTACGAACTCGACCGTGATCGCGGCACAGTCGGATTCACGGCACGACACAGCGACCACCGGATTGAGCTCCCGATCGAGCCGATGCTCGGCACCGTCGGCGTCGCCCCTGCCGGAGGAGAGGCACGTTCGTCCCTCGTGCCCGATCGGTTCGGCGGCAACATGGACACTCCGCAGATGCGGGCCGGCTCGACCATCTTCCTCGGCGTCAATGTCGAGGGGGCAATGTTTTCGATCGGCGACGGGCACTACCGGCAGGGGGAAGGCGAGGCCTGCGGCACGGCCGTCGAGGGCGCGATGACCACCACCCTCATCGTTGAGCTCATCAAGAGCGGCGCTCCCGGCTGGCCACGGATCGAGGACGACACCCACTGGATGACAGTGGGCTCGAGCCGCCCAATGGAGGACTCGTGGCGGATCGCCAACGCCGAGCTCGTGCACTGGGTCAGCCAGCTCCACGGCCTGCACAGCATGGACGCCTACCAGCTCTGCTCGCAAATTGCCGAGGTGCCGGTCGCCAACGTCGTTGACGCAAACTACAGCGTCGTCGTCAAGGCGGCGAAGGTGCTGCTTCCCGCGGCAGACGCCTTCGGTGGGATGCACGCCGACCTCCGCGCGCGAGCCCGCTCACTGATAACGACCTGAGGCCGCTCGGCGACGCAGCAGCTCTCACCCTGCCATCACTCAACGAAAGGCCAGCACCATGGATCTTCAGCTCACCGGCAAGCGAGTTCTGGTGACGGGAGGGACACGTGGTATCGGGCGCGCCATCGTCGGCGCCTTCCTCGACGAAGGGGCT
>JBKOZG010000121.1:0-6668 GCA_046725775.1 Actinomycetota bacterium
GCCGGTAGAGGGCGACGCCGCCCACGATCAGTGCCACCACGATCAGCAACACCAAGAGTTCAGCCATGGGTCACAGTGTGCCTTCGCCTTCCGCGGTTTCCCCTTGTGACAGTGTCTTCTTACCGACCTTTTAGACCGCCAAGGGGCTCGTCGGTGGCAACGGTACAACCGGTTGCGGCCCCGCTGCCGACGCGCTAAGAGTCGATGATTTCGCACAAGATGGAGCCGCTGGTCACCGTTGCGCCGACCTGGGCGTTGAGGTTCTTCACGGCGCCACTCCGGTGAGCTGTCAATGGCTGCTCCATCTTCATCGCCTCAAGGACCACCACTAGGTCGCCAGCCTCGACCACGTCACCATCGGCGACCGCCACCTTCACGATCGTGCCCTGCATGGGTGAGGTAAGCGCATTGCTGGAGGGCGTCTTCGTTGTTGCTCCGCTTTGGCGCTTGACAGGCATCTTCGAACGCGCAGCGGCAGTGGACCCGTTGAGCGTTCCCAAGCCCGCCGGTACCAAGACCTCCAGTCGCTTGCCGTTGACTTCGACGACGACCTTGGAGCGCGGGATTGGCTCGGGAGCCTCGCCGAGCGGACCAGCGTATGGTGCGATTTGGCCGCTGAACTCAGTCTCGATCCAGCGGGTGTGTACGCCGAAGCGCCCGTCCTCAGCCGTATATGCGGGGTCCTCCAGGACAGCCTGGTGGAAGGGAACAACGGTCGGCATGCCCTCGATCACGACCTCTTTCAGTGCCCGGCGTGACCGCTGGAGTGCCTGCTGGCGATTCGCACCGGTGATGATGATCTTGGCGAGCAGCGAGTCGAAGCTGCCCGGCACCGTCATGCCGCTTACGTAGCCCTCATCGACTCGGACGCCCGGTCCCGACGGCGGCCGCCAGGCGGTCAGTGTTCCCGTTGCGGGCATGAAGTTCCGGCCCGCGTCCTCGGCGTTGATCCGAAACTCGATGGAGTGTCCTGTAACGACAGGATCGGAGTAACCCAGCGGTTCGCCCTCGGCGATGCGAAACATTTCACGGACGAGGTCGAGTCCGGTGACCTCCTCTGACACCGGATGCTCGACCTGGAGTCGGGTATTGACCTCGAGGAATGAGATGGTCCCGTCCTGCCCGACCAAGAACTCACAGGTGCCGGCACCCACATAGCCGGCTTCAGCGAGGATCGCCTTAGATGAGGCGTAGAGGCGTTCGGTCTGTTCGGTGGAGAGGAAAGGCGCAGGCGCCTCCTCCACCAATTTCTGGTTGCGGCGCTGCAGCGAACAGTCTCGAGTCGAGACGACGACGACGTTGCCGTGGCTGTCGGCCAGGCACTGGGTTTCCACATGCCGCGGCCTGTCGAGATAGCGCTCGACGAAGCACTCGCCACGGCCGAAGGCCGCGATTGCCTCGCGCGTCGCGGAGTCGAACAGCTCGGGGATCTCCGCTATCTCGCGGGCGACCTTCAGGCCTCTGCCGCCGCCACCGAACGCAGCTTTGATCGCGATGGGCAATCCGTGCTCGGTCGCGAAAGCTATGACTGCATCGGCGTTGTCCACAGCGCCGGGGGTGCCTGGCACGAGGGGAGCGCCGACCTTCTCGGCGATGTGTCGGGCCCGGACCTTATCGCCAAGTGCTTCGATGGCGGCGGGCGGCGGTCCGATCCAGATGAGTCCGGCAGCGAGTACAGCCTCGGCAAAGGAAGCGTTTTCGGCGAGAAAGCCGTACCCCGGGTGAATAGCGTCGGCGCCGGTACGGGCGGCGATGTCGAGAATCTTGGCGATGTTCAGGTAAGTCTCCGCCGGGGTAGCCCCGCCAAGCGCGTATGCCTCATCCGCGAGCAGAACAAACAGTGACTCGGAGTCCGGTTCGGCGTAGATGGCGACACTCGCCAGCCCTGCGTCGGCGGCCGCCCGGATCACGCGTACGGCGATCTCGCCCCGGTTGGCGATAAGCACCTTGCTGATTCCCACGCATCCTCCCGTCTCAAATCCGCCTCTCGTCACTCTAGTGCTGACTCAGTCAGCGGCGGATTCACGCGGAGTCAACGAGGCGGCGAGATTGCGGTTGACCCGCGGGACAGAGCGAGATGTGAGTGACCGGGACCGCCGTGGCTGCGAGCGTCGGAAATCGCGGCGCCGGCCGGGGACGGAGCGGTCACGTGGGGCTGCGAGCGTCGGCAAATCGCGCGCCGCCGCACGGAGGAGAAGGGAGCAGGGGCGTTCTTTCCTCTGCGAACGACGACGACGGCGGCGGATCCCTCGCGCGATTGTGCGAGCAGCCCCTAAAAAATAGCGTGGGCCCCTCCAAGTATGAGTTGCAGGGGCCCACTGTGTAGCCGGAGTTAAGCGACGTCTCCAGCTGACCGGGCGACCCTGCGAATCCCAGCGACCCGTCACCGGCCGCTGCGGCGAGTTGCCTCACCGTACGAATTCACTGTTCTGTCCCAGCCGCGCCTTTCCTTGCGGAAGTGCGTAAGAGATTTCTACAGCCTCGTCAGGCGCGCCGCAACCCAATCCAGAAAAGAAAATTCAGCAATTTTGTTGTCCACCGGGCTGTCCACAAGCTGGCCTCACTCATGCACCGAAATGATCAACTTCTCCACAGTCCTGGCACGGTCCTGTGGACATTGGATGGGGTGGGAGAGGCCCGCTAGCGAGCGCGAAGGCGCACTAGGCTTTAGCCGTGCAACCTCCACCGGATACCAAGGATTGGACCTGGACGTTGACGCGACGTTGCGACCAATGTGGTCTGTCGGCCGGCGAGATCGATCCTGCGCAATTTGCCGAGCGTGCTTTCGTGGCCGCTGAGGAGTGGGTTCAGATCCTGCGTTCCAGTCCGGCGGTTTCGGCACGCCCACGGCCTGACGTCTGGTCGCCGCTTGAGTACGGCGCTCATGTCCGCGATGTGTACCGCCTCTTCGATGCCCGTCTCGCCCAGATGCTCAGCGAGGACACACCAACCTTTGCCAGCTGGGACCAGGACGAGACATCCGTCACAGAGCGCTACAGCGAGCAAGATCCTGAGGTGGTGGCCGACGAGCTCGAGGCTGCCGCGCAGCGCTTCGTTGCGCGGATCCACTCGCTCAAGCCTGATCAATACTCACGACGTGGGATTAGGTCGGATGGTAAGGAGTTCACGGTCCTGACATTCATCCAGTACTTCCTGCACGATGTGATCCACCATCTCTGGGACGTCACAGGCCAGCAGGATGCCGCCGCCTCCCTCGTGTTGGAATAGGGCCATCCGGATGCAGCACGATTCAGCGGGAATCGCTGAGCCGCTCCAGGTCAGCCCGGCATCGCTCTTCAAGATCATCTAGCTCAGCCAGTGCCTCGTCTATGTCCCGACGTTTCGCCAAGAGGGTCTCGCGGCGCTTGCCGATATCGGCGATCAGAAAGGCGAGTTGACCGCGTTCCCCGGGAGTTTCGTCGTACATGTTGATCACGTGGGCGATCTCGTCGAGGGTGAACCCGAGCCGTTTGCCACGCAGGATGAGCTGGAGCCGTACCCGGTCTCGAGTGTGGAAGATCCGAGTAGTGCCCTGCCGCTCGGGGGCGAGAAGTCCGCGGTCCTCGTAGAAGCGGATTGTCCGCAGCGTTGTGTCGAACTCCTCGGCGAGTTCGGAAATGCTCCAGGTTCGATCCCTCATCAAACGCTCCTCAGAGGAAGTCTAGGCATGACGTTTACGTAAACGTCAAGCTATGCTGACAGGGTCAGTGGACGACTGAAAGAGCCTGATGACCGGTACATTCTCACTCGGCGAGGAGCACAACGACTTCCGGGCGGCGGTTGCTGATTTCGCTGCGCGCGACCTGACACCCCATGTCGAGCGCTGGAACGCGGCCCACGAGGCGCCGCTGGAAGCGATCAAGCTCATGGCCAATTTCGGCCTTTTTGGACTCGGTGGACCCGAGGAGTACGGCGGTGCCGGTGACTTCACCAGCCTCTGCATAGCGATCGAAGAGATCGGCAAGACGGACCAGTCACTTGGGATCACTCTGGAAGCAGCCGTGGGGCTGGGCATCGACCCGATCGCTCACTTCGGCACGCCAGAGCAGAAGGCGCGCTGGTTACCTGATCTGCTTGCCGGTCGCGCGCTGGCCGCCTTCGGGCTCACCGAAGCCGAAGCAGGGTCCGACGCCGGCGCCACCCGAACGCGCGCCGCCTTGCGTGATCATGAGTGGGTGATCAACGGCAGCAAGCAGTTCATCACTAATTCCGGCACCGACATCAGTGCTGTCTGCACGATCACGGCCCGCACCGGCACCCGGGACAATGGCAAACCCGAGATCTCGGCCATCGTGGTGCCCACTTGCACACCAGGCTTCGTGGTCGGTCCTAGCTATGTGAAGCTTGGCTGGCACGCCTCAGACACCCATCCGCTCACTTTCACCGACGTTCGAGTGCCCGAAGATCATCTGCTGGGCTCGCGTGGAGAGGGATATCAGCAATTCTTGTCGATCTTGGATGGCGGGCGCGTCGGGATCGCCGCTCTGGCATTGGGATGTATCCGAGCCTGCCTCGAGCTGTCGACCGAGTACGCGACGCAGCGCACCACGTTCGGAGTGCCGATCGGACGCAAACAAGGCGTCGCGTTCCAGATCGCTGATCTTGACGTGATGGCAGCGGCGGCCCATCAGCTGGTGTACGCCGCCGCAGCAATGCGTGATCATCGTGCCAGTGCAAGGGACTTCAATCGAGCGGCCGCGATCGCAAAACTCTACGCCACAGAGTCCGCCGTCACCGCCACGCGGGTCGCCACTCAGATATTCGGCGGCTACGGGTTCATGGAGGAGTATCCGGTGGCGCGTTTCTATCGCGATGCGAAGGTTCTCGAGATCGGTGAAGGCACCTCTGAGGTACAGCGGCTGCTGATCGCGCGGCGGCTCGGACTCCCGGTGGAGTAGTCGATCATGGACCAGATCAGCGCCGCGCGCGACCGTACCTTAGCTCCCACGGAACGGGCAGCCGCCAAGCTGGAAAGCGCGAACAAGCTCTTTGTACGCCAGCGTATCGACTTGCTGTTCGACGATTGCACCTTCATTGAGGATGGCCAGCTCGCCAATGCGATGGCCGACGACCTGCCGGCCGATGGTGTCGTCACCGGTCGTGGCCTGGTCCAGGGACGGCCTGCTCTTGTGGTGGCCAATGACTCAAGCGTCAAAGCCGGTTCCTGGGGTGCGCGGACGGTAGAGAAGATCATCCGGATGACCGAGGTTGCGCTGCGTGATGAGCTGCCGATCTTCTGGTTCATCGATTCGGCTGGTGCACGGATCACCGATCAGGTTGACCTGTTTCCCGGCCGAAGGGGCGCGGGTCGGATATTCCACAATCAGGTTGCGCTGTCTGGCAAGGTGCCCCAGATCTGCTGCCTCTTCGGCCCGAGCGCTGCTGGCGGCGCGTACATTCCGTCCTTCTGCGATGTCGTCATCATGGTCGAGGCGAATGCCTCGATGTACCTTGGGTCGCCCCGGATGGCCGAGATGGTGGTAGGGGAGAGGGTCACACTCGAGGAGATGGGCGGCGCGCGGATGCACGCCACGATCTCAGGATGTGGGGACCAGCTGGCCGCCGACGACACGGACGCGATCGAGCAGGCCAAGCAGTACTTCTCATATGTGCCGCTGAACTGGCGAAGTCCGCCGCCAACCTATGACCCACTAGACCCGGCCCGGGATTTCGCCGATGATCTCGTGCCGGCGCAGGAGTCTGCTGGCTATGACATCCGCACCATCGTCGAAGCGATCGTGGACGAGGGCTCCTTCTTGGAGATCAAGCCGCTGTTTGCCCCTGAGCTGGTGACTGGCTTCGCGCTGCTGGAGGGCGAAGTGATTGGCATCGTGGCAAACCAACCGGCGGTCAAGGGCGGAGTGTTGTTCGTTGATTCGGCCGACAAGGGCGCCCGCTTCATCTGGCAATGCGACGCGTTCAGCATCCCCCTGCTGTACTTGGCCGACGTGCCCGGATTCATGATCGGCAGTGCTGTGGAGCGACAAGGGATCATCCGGCACGGCGCGAAGATGATCACGGCAGTAGCGGAGGCTACGGTACCGACGGTCTCGCTGATCATTAGGAAGGCGTATGGGGCTGGACTTTATGCGATGGCAGGCCCGGGGTTCGGACCCGACGCCTGCCTGGCGTTGCCGACTGCCAAGATCGCGGTAATGGGCCCAGAGGCTGCGATCAATGCTGTGTACGCGAACAAGATCGCCGAGATCGACGACGAAGCGCAGCGGACGGCGTATGTAGGACGGCTGCGGAACGAGTACGAGATCGACATCGACATCCTGCGGCTGGCCAGTGAGCTGGTCGTCGACGCGATCGTGGAGCCCGGTGCGGTACGCCGCGAGCTGACCGCGCGCTTTGCGGCTGCAGCCACCAAGGACCGACACTTCTCCAGTCGGCGGCACGGGATACCACCGGTCTGAACGGCGCGCGGTACGCGTCGGCCTACCGTTCGGACTCCCTCGTCCCAAAACTGTGTTAACCCACTTTCCAGTCACGATGCACAGGATGCAACGTGTGTGAAGCGTAAGGAAACTGGGTTAACAGCGAGTGTGTTTGAGAGCCGCCTTGCTGTCGATGATCTTTGGATGTTGCAAGGATGACGGCTGCCGAACGGCCCAGGCCTTCCTGACTCTTGGGTTAATTGATGTTGCTGTCTTTTCTGGGATGTG
>JBKOZG010000326.1:0-6883 GCA_046725775.1 Actinomycetota bacterium
GGTCGAGCCGATGTCGTCGATAAGCCATTCCGAGCGGATGCGCAGTAGTACGGCATGCCAGCGGGACACCTCTGGGTCGTCGAGCCTGATGTCGCTGTCCGGATCGCGCCCCATGGTGAGCTTGCGGCTCTCCGTTGGCAGCACGAGGCGCTGCCCAGTGGACGGCTCGTCGAGCCACGCAGGTTGGCTGGCTTCGTGCTGTGCTCGGGCGGCTCGTCCGGCATCGGCAGACCGGGCCATGGCTGCTCCTCACCTGTCTTGCAGGCGGCAGGCGTCCTGCCTCTCGGTCGGTCTGGCCCCCTCAGTCGAGCATTCTCCTCTTACTGTCGCGCTTGAGGAAGAAGGCGTGCGTTGACGTGGTCGGGGTTGGTGGCCTCGGAGCGGCCGTCGTGTGACTTGGTCCGGTTGTGCTGTGGTCCTCGTCTCGACTGGGTCAGAGTCGCTGAATCCAGTTCGGAGACCCAGTCCCCTGCAGTTCGCCTTTGCGGTGGGTGAACTCGTCTGAGCCGTTACCTCCCATACGTAGCCGGACTTCGTCTCATGCTTCTCCTCGGGGAAACAGCGCGGAGATCTGATTCCCGGTCGACAGGCTCAGCCCGCCGCTGCCAGAACTACTCCTGATTGAGTGACGTCGTGCTGGAGCCGCATGGTGGGTGGCGCACCAAGGGGAAACCCCGGCGGCGTTGGCACCAGAGGCCAGGTTGGCCGTCGGTGGGGGGCCAGCATGTAGCGGCGTTCGGGTTCGAGACCGTCGACCGGGATCGGCCGCTTCTATGCCGGCCGCGGTAGGAGCGAGCCAGCTAACGCATTGTGCGCTACTGCTGAACCTCTCCGCCTGCCGCACCGCCAAAACGGTCGGTCCCACTGAGTCCGATGCGCCCATCGCCTGGACGCCAGGATCGCATGGAGCCGCCGGTCAACGGGATGACGTTCACGATGCCGCCCGAGTACTCCATGTCATCCGGCACTCCTACCAGGATGGACCGCTCAGCCACACCGGCTACAAAGCCGAGTGCTTCGCCGAAATGATCATTGGCTGCGGCCGTGCCAGCAATTCCCGTCGAGTTCTGGTCGTAGGTCACCTCGGCGGCAAGATCATCAAGTGGGAAGACTTGCACCTGCCCAGCGTCAGTGGCTGGTCCATCCTTATACGGCGCCGCGACGGCCAGTCGCGCCTTGGTGTCGGTCAATCCTGGCGGTGCTAGCACTAGTCGGCGTCCGAACCGATCACCCGCGGCTGCCGTTCCCGTGACCCCTGTGGTGTCCTGAGTCAGCCCAACCCCCGGCGTGATGGTTGTGCCGGTGGAGGAGAAGAGCTGCACACTGCCGCTATCGGCCGCGGTTCCGATGTCCTCCAGGGGGATGCCCACCGCCAGATCGGTTGTGCTGCCGGACCGTACGCTGTCGAGAACCTGGCCGAAGGAATCATTGGTTTCGGCGGTGCCCGGAACTGAAGAGCTGTTCTGGTCATACGTCTGTCCAGTGACGACTCCGGTGTACAAGTCGTTGGCAATGGTCAACGCGCCGGCGTTGGTGATCGCGCTCGCACCGGAGCTTAGGTCCTCGAGCGGAGTGCCGACGGCAGCATCTACCCGGTTGGATGTCCCGGCGAGCAGCCCCAGCGCGATGGCTTCGCCGAACCGATCACCGGCCTCAGCCGTTCCCGGGATGCCGGGGGTGTTTTGATCGACAGCCCTCGGGTCGCTGAGTCCGGCGGTGAAGAAGCCTGCCCACCCGGCGTCGTTTTGGCCAGCGACATCGCCGCCCGGCACTCCGACGGCCAGCATTGGCAAGTCGACCCCGAGCTCGTTGGTTGCGTCCACCACGTAGCCCAGTTGGTCACCGGCAGTGACGGTGCGCCCAAAGGAGGTCTGGGTTAGCTGGGAGGAGCCTTTGCCCTCGCCGAGACCACCCGAAGAACCCCAGATGACTTGCGCCAGTCCAGCATCGGTCTGACTTCCCACGTCCTCATACGGTGTGCCAACGAGCAGGTCGGTGTAGCCATCGTTATCAAAGTCGGCAGCCGCCAGGCTGGTGCCGAACCGGTCTCCGCTCGAGGTGCCGTCGCCCACCGAGTTCGAACCTTGCATGAGCGTGTTGACCGATCCGCCGCCGATCGTGCTGCTGTTGCCGTACAACACAGTCACCTGGCCCGCATCCGAAACGCCGCCCGGATCTGCATAAGGATCCGCTACGACAGCATCGGAGAATCCGTCCCCATTGAAGTCGGCCGAGGCGCCCTTGATCGGCGGCTTCTGCTGCAGCTTGATTATCTTGGCCACCGACGGGACGCCAGCGCGATCGGTGATGAAGAGCATGTAGTAACCAGCCGGCGCGATGTTCGAGGTCGCTGGCGCCGTGGCCGTGGTGGTGTCGCCGGCGGTGGTAAAGGACAACGGGACGTAGCGCTGGCCCTGATCCTGGCTGTGGGTTGCCGCCCCGAGGCGGACGAGCCCCACCTTGGCCATCGTTTCAGCCTGCGTGGACGTGATGGCGAATGCCTGACCGTATTCCGTGGTGGCGGGAGCCGAGCTGATCACCGGTCGGAACGCCCGCTGCCCGCTGCCGTCCTTCTTGAACAGGTAGGGCGGCTCGAAATACTCGACGTTCTTCTCGAGGTACCCAAGGCTTACGCAGGTAGCGCAGACGCCGCCACCGCCGGTGAGTACGCGGCCGTCAGGCAGCAGCGTGGCGCTGGAGTGATATTGGCGGACGCGGTTGGCGCTCGCCAAGACAGCCCACGTCTTGGTGGATGGATCCCACCGCTCCGCGGCGAAAACCGGGTCACTGAGATCGACGTTCGGGTCGGTCGAGCGGCTCATTCCGCCGGTGGCGAGCACGCTCCCGTCGGCCAGAATGGTGAGGTTGTGTTGCCGCCGGCCCACCGACATCGAGGCGGTGGAGCTCACAGTGGTGATCGGAGCACCCTCGGTGCCGCCGCGGACGTCGACGATGACCGCTGTCTTGGTCGGGACGTCGGTTTGTCCGCCCTCGGTCAGGTCTCCGCCTCCGACGACCAGCGCTTTGCCAATGTCGTAGGTGGCAAAGCTGCCATAGCTGCGGATGATCCCATCCCCTCGCGCCTTTGCGGCGGCGATTAACCCGGTGCCGCTTGTCTCGATGGTATTCATGCGGCTCGGAGGACCCATTAGCTCGACCTGCCCGTTGGGACGCGTGGTCAGGAACGCGTAGAGTCGGTCGTTATAGCCGCTGGCGTTCGTCAGTCGGCGGAGTGTTCCGTTGGTCTGGTAAACCTCGGGGACCGATGGACCGCCACCAACGATGACCGCTTCGTTATTGCCAAGTGCCTGGACCGCTGGGTACCAGCGCTCCGCCGCCATGTTGGGTCCGCGGGTCCAGGTCTCCGTGCGCCAGTCGAAGATGTGGGTCTGTACGATACCGTCGAGCGCCGCATTCTTGTTGCCGCCCGCCACCAGCAATCGGCCATCAGCGAGCTGGGTGTATCCAGCGCAGAAGATGTTGTAGCCCTGGACGTCCCTGCGGTTGAAGGTGTTGGTGGTGGGATCCCAAACCAGGGCGCGGGTGAAGCTATTGTCTGTCATCGACCCCGGCGCGCTCTGTCCCACTGAATCCCACATCAGGACCTTGCCGTTGGGCAACACGGCCTGGAAAATCGGCACGACGCCAGTTTTGGTTTCTTGGTCGGTGGGAATTACCGAACTCCAGGCTCCGCCCTGACCGGGGTCCTGGGCCGCGGCGGCTGAGACTCGGGCGTTGGGTACATTCTGATCTTCCGTACGCTGGCCAGGAGCGTGTCCGGTAGCTTTCTTGATCTTGTCCGCGTTAGCCCGGGTGTCCCTCTCGATCTTCGCGATCGAGGTTCCGGCAAGATCCTGCGTGGCATGCTCAGCGTCCTTCCGAGCATCGTCACCGGGATGGGCAGCCGCCAAGTCGACGCCCATGCTGACAGTCATGATCAGGCCGAACAGCCCACCCAGCGCGCTCACGCGCCAATTGCTCCGTCGCATTTCACATCTCCCGAATGCCTCAAAAGTGCATGGTTGATCGCAGTATGCATCGATCAGCCGGGCTGAGCCGGAGGTTGGGCGCAATTGAGGTTGGGGCGCATTCAAATGATCAGGTTGGCTGTGATCGTTTTAATGTTTCGTCACCCGAAATTTCCCGTCTGGAGACGGCTAATGGGTGTGAAGCCGCGGGACCCGACCCATGTTGCAATCTTGAGAAAGCAAATCGGGACCATCCGCCATGAGCAACGGTTTACTCTGGCCAGGTCGCCATGTCGTATAGACGTGTGGGATCGATGAGACGCGACCCTTGGCTAATGGCCGCGTGGAGCGGCGAGCAGCCACTGATCGAGCGTGCCAGCTCTGCCGATTTGGTTTCCTGGCGATGGACGCCGGCCAGGTGCCGGAGCAATTCGCGGCGATCTTGCTGTTGGGATGGTCCCCGGGTTTCAACTTGCCCCAGCTCAGGCAGGCAGTCTCGGAGAGAATCCTTGCCCTTCTCCAGGGGACACGGTGGATTCGGAATTGGAGCGGATGTGTGGCGTCCGATTCGACAATGCCGGAGTGGTGGCGGTTTGTTCGGGGCCGCAGCTGGTCGGGTTGGTGACGATCGAGCGGCTGATTGCCGCACCCCGCGAGGCCGCAGTGTCTACGTTGATGGATGCTCAGCCGCCGGTGGTAGCCACTGGAGTTGATCAAGAGCGTGCGGCGTAGCTTGCCGCGCAGCGAGCCCGGCCTGGCGGTGGTCGGCGAGCAGGGCCAGTTCCGTGGCCTGATTCCGCCTCAGCGGCTGGCGGCGATCCTGCTGGACGAACACGAGAGTGCGGCTCGGCGATTCCTAAATCGAGCGCGACGGCGCGGTCGGCCAGCTAGGAGTCGGTGGGAAGCCGGGTCTGGGATCGCTTGCCCTGGCTGGCCGTGGGTCTGATCGGCGCCATGGTCTCCGCCGCACTGCTGGCCGGCATCGAGGACCAGATGAGCGCGAACCTGGCCGTCGCCTACTTTATTTCCGGGATTGTCTATCTCGCCGATGCGGTTGGCACCCAGACCGAGACCCTCGCCGTTCGGGTCTCTCGGTCGGAGCAGGGATCGCAGGAATAGGGCGCCGAGAGGCCGCCACCGGTCTTCTCATCGCCACCATGCTGCCGGGCGATAGACCAGCAGGCCCGGAAACTGGCGGCCGGTGGCGTAATCGTCGATGTCGTGCATATCGGCCAGCTCCGGAACGAAGCCCGGGATGCCATCGTGTGGTCGAGCGATGCGGCGCAACAGGTCCAGAATCGAGAGCGACACCCCCACTGCTATCCCGTACAGCACATCGAAGATCAACACCGCGGTCGTGGTGGCCAACGCCAAGAACAGCTCGCTGCGCCGGAACCGGGTGATCCGGCGGAGTTCCGCGTAGTCGATCAACCGAAGTGCAGCGAACACCACGAGGGCACCGAGGGCGGCCAATGGAAAGGTGGCGAGCGCAGGACCCAGAACAGCATTGTGAGCAGCAGCACTGCAGCGGTGACGAGGGAGTACACCTGAGTGCGGCTGCCCATCGTGTCCCCGATAACCGTGCGGCTGCCACAGCTGCTAACGAGAAATCCGGAGAACTACCCAGCACCCAGGTTGGCCGCACCAAGGGCCAGGTACTCCTGGCGAGTTCGCGCCGCCAATGCCTACTCCCTAGGCGACGACCGCCACACGTTTGGTGGAGTCCTTTGCATTAAGGAGATGCCGCTGGCGGCGCCTTCAACATTGGTCTGCGGATCGTAACCTCCGGCCGTTGATCAAGGCGCGTCCCATCTCCCGGCATCCCCACCGTTCGAGCATGTATGTCGCTGGTGATCGAAAATGATGGAGTAGCCGAGCCTTGGTACGCCGCTTGTCTTCGCTGCGCTGCCGTGCCGCTACTGAATTTGAGCCTTAGGCAGTCGGGCAAATCCGGCGTGAAAGTCGTGCACGCGCACTGTCCCGCTGCCGAGCATCTTTGCCTTCTGCCGTAATCCTTCTACCAGCCCGTCATCCGGTCGGCCGTACACATCGATGGAGAGCAGTCTGATGAACTCGCCGATCGGTGGGAACTTCGGCCCTGCAACCTTCATGTGGCGCGCCAGCGAGGCAGAGTCTGGATTGATATGCAGGACGCTCATCCGGGTCCCGTCGTCATTGAAGTACACGTTGTAGGCCAACAGCTGCGGCTCGTTCGCCTGCACGAACCGAGCCAAGTCATTCATGGCGGCCTTGAGCTCCTCTAGTCGTCCCGGCCGAACCTCGGACGTATCGACGTACACGATGGGCTGCGACATGTCTCCTCCCGCGATCTATGTGCTCATCCACACCATGTCACCGGGCCCCATGGCCGTACCAGCGCCGCGATCGTCGGTACGGCTCTCGCCGTGCCCGCACTGGCGCCAGTCCGCGCCATCAGGGTGGGGCGTTAAGAGTTCCCGGTAGCCAGCGCCCGGCGCAGCTCGATCGCATGGTTTGGCAGGCTCGAAGGTGGCCCGCCGCTCGTCCAGTGGGCCACTGTCGGAGGGCTCCGCTCGATCTCGGGTTTCCCAGATCTTCACTCACCCACTAGGAGGTAGGTCGAGCCGAAGCCTTCGTCAAGTGGCATGCCGGCCAGCTCACGTGGGCGAGGCGCTCCGCGACCGATGACTCTTAAAATGGACCCAGCCCACCACCAAGGAGGCCAAATGGCCCGAAGTGCAGAAGATGTGGCTCGCGAGAGCATCGAGTGCTACAACGCCGGTGACTTCGACCGCCTCCGCTCGCTTCTTGCTGACGACTTCTACGAGGAGGAGCTCGCTACGCAGCGCCGCCTCGAGGGAGCAGATGCCCGGATCGAGGCAGCGCAGAGCTGGAAGCGAGCGTTTCCGGATGAGCGCGGCACGATAACCGGGGTG
>JBKOZG010000146.1:0-10743 GCA_046725775.1 Actinomycetota bacterium
GAGCTGTTGGATCGCTATCTACGAAACCGCATCTTTGACCCCATGGGCATGGAGCACACCGACCTCATCCGATCGGAACGGGTCCGAGCTCAGCTTGCCACCGGATATGTGCTGCGCTCTCGCGGTCTCAAGGCGGTCGCCGACCGCGAAGTCCCGAGCCCGGGCGGGGGCGGGATGTATTCCACCACCGCGGACATCGCTCGCTACGTCGCCGCCCTGCTGAGGATCGCCGCGAACCAGCAGGAATCGCTGCTGAAACCCGAAACCGTGGCGACCATGTTCCGACCGCACTTCCAGCCGGATGAACGGCTGCCGGGCATGGGTTTGGCGTTTGAGCTCGGCGAGGAGGGAGGTCGGAAGACTGTCGGCAAGACCGGCATCGTGTCCGGCTTCCACTCGGCAATAGCCCTGGCTCCCGAAGAAGGCATCGGCGTCATCGTCTTCAGCAACACCGGCAGTCTCGGCGGCCGCGGCGTGCCAACGCCGCTCGCAACTATGCTCCTTCGTCTCCTACTCGGCCTTTCGGTTGACCCAATCCGCATCGACATCCCGCCCCGCCCAGAAACCTGGAGCGAAATCTGCGGATGGTACAGCCCGGCGCCCGGCCCGGTCACCAACCTGTTCCTAAGGGCGCTGATGGGGGCCGGGCCAGAGGTCGTGGTTCAGGGTGGCCACTTGATGCTGAAGCCGCTCACCCCGATTCCATCGATGCGACGTGGCTTCCGCTTGTACCCTGACGATCCCGACGACCCATGGGTGTTCCGCATCTACTTCCCCGAGTTCGGGATGAACCTCCGTGTTGTCTTCGACGGAGGGCCTAAAGAGGGGGCGGTCACGCGCCTGTTACTGGACATGATGTCCTTCGAGAGGCGGCCAGACTTCGGCAACCCACGACGGTGGGTGACCGGCGGCCTAGCCGCCGGAACGGCGGCGCTGGCCATTCGCAGCGTCCTGCACCATCGCGGCTCCGTCGGCGCTTGATCGGCCGACTCACTGTGCCGACTCACTGTGCGGCGCGCGGGCCGCGGGCCTGGGCGGTGGACTCGACGAGTACGCGTAGGTCCTCGCTCGCGCTCGCGACGAAGACATCGATGTCAGGATAGGCATCCGCGTCGCCCACCGCCATGATGTTGAATTGGCCCGCGTAGGACAGCGCGCCAACCCCCAGGGACTCGTTCCCGAGGAGATTCAGCAGCGGAAACACCTCGATTAGCCGCGCACCGGCGAAGTACAGCGGGCTCTGCGGACCTGGCAGGTCAGCGCTAACAACGTTCACGCGCTGCCGGACAATGAGCTTGAGCATCGCCCCTCGAAGAAGCCTGCTGTGGAACATCGTGCCCAGCGACGGACGGCCGATCGCCTTGCGTCTTGCGGTCTCCGCAGCGACCTGTCGCAGCCTCAGCTGAGGATCGGCAATCCCAAGTGAAAGCGGGACGACCATCTGGCTGATTAGATTTCCACCGTCCTCACTGGAGCGACCCAGGCGCAACGAAATAGGCACATAGATCGGCAGGATTACTCCCTCGATCTGGTCACCACGGTTGCGCAACAGTCCTCGCAAACCACCGGCGATCACGGCCAGCAGCACATCATTCACTTTGGCGTCATGCGCGTGCGCGACTTCGCTGACCACCTCCAGGCTGCTACGCATCACTGCCAGGGTGCGGTCCTGGCCAATCACCCGATTCAGGCTCGTTAGGGGCCCTGGCTCCTCTGTGAGAAGCTCACGCAGAGCGGGCATCGCGGCTCTTGCCCGGCGCATGGTCACTGTCGGCCGGGTGACACCCTTCAGGGCACTCCGCAGCTTCGCGATTCGGCGCTCCAGGTTGTCAAACAGCAAATCGCGTGTCGATGGCCTGGGCTGAGCGGCCCAGGGCTGGGCTGGTGGGGTTGCGAAACTCGGTGCTGCATCCAGCAACACACCAAGTTCAGCCACACCGGCGATGCCGTCGGCGACGACGTGGTGTAGCCGCATGAATAAGCCAATACGGTCATCGGGCAGGCCCGTGAGGAACCAAATCTCCCAAAGTGGCCGTGACTTGTCCAGACGGCGCCATCGCAGCCGCGCGACCGCCCGCAGCAGCACCGCCTCGTCGGCCGGGGCAGGAAGTCGCTCAACCCGCACGTGATCGCTCAGGTCAAACGCCGGTGCATCCACCCACAGCGGGCCGCCAAGGCCGCGCCTGGGTACGTAGAGGACCTGACGGAACCGGGGGAGGAGGTGCAGCCGGCCGTCGACCGCACGCTTTGCGTCCTCGATCCGAAAGCGGCCATCGGAATCGAGCAGGCTGCTGCCGTCCAAAACGCCCAGAGCACCGATGTCCTGCGGCCAAACCTCATCCGGCCAAAGGATAAGGCGGTCTTCCGCGCTCAGCCGCTTCACTGACGGCACCTGACGATCATCACACACACGTCTCGCAAGCTACGTATCAAGCAGCAGTCGGAAGTTCACTCCCGTGAAGCCACGCGCACCGCGTGATCGCGTGCTGGCACTTCACGGCGCATCACAGTGACAGCAAGGACCATAAGCCACGCGAAGTATGCGTAAGCGTTGATCCGCTCGAAGCCGCCCGCCCACGGCGTGTCGTTCTGCTCGATGCCCTGGATCGCGAAAGAGGCTGCCATTCCGAAGCCCACCACCACCGCAATCGTGGCGAACGCGTAGAGCCGGAACCACCCCCGGTACGCGACGGCGGACAGCGCCATCGCCGCGACCACCAGCACGCTGAACACCGCCGACAACATGATGTGCATCGTGTCATTGAATCCGCCCTCCATGTCGCGGGAACTCATCGCCCAAACCGTGTGGTTAGGAAACCCGAGGACGCCGATCGCGATCAAAAGACCGCCGACCCACGAGAGGCTTCGCCTGGAAGAGGCGCGGCGAACCCCGACTCCGAAGGCAAGGACCAGCAGGCCGTGGATCAAGATGACCGTCACCATCAAAGGCCGAACTGGCGATCCGAAGGCACTCAGTTCACTGATCGCCTGATCTAGGTAGCTATATCCGTTATAGAGGAGAGCTGAGAGAAGGTCCCCGATGACGTACACAACAACGGCGGCAATTCCGCCATAAGCAGGACCCTGTTCGTCACTTCTCGCGCCACCAGCGTGACATCACATCTCCATCACTCGTCCCTACTGGCAATGCTCTACCCGCCGGGTGGGCGACGCAGAGGGCGAACGTCACTTCGCAGGTGTGGTGGCGGAAGCCGGCCACCACCAGCAGCGCCAAGATGGACACGGCAGCACCGAGGGCCACCCAGTATTCAGGTTTAATGTCTCTGAGTACGTTTCTGATGATCTCCATGCTTGCTGGTGTCGAATAGCTCGACCAGGAGCTGGTCGCGTTGAGTGATGGGGATCGCGGCGAAGGTTGCTTCTCATCGACCGCTGGAATGCTCGTTCGGCCTTTCAATGGTCGGACGGAGTCGGATGTCGCAGCAGTCACGCCGTCATGACCCGTATCCGTAGACGTGCGAGCTCCCGCTCGGCATCACTTGGTGATCTTGATCGTGCGGTCCTGCGGCATACATCTGGGAGGCGGTACCGCCAATGTACTGGCGGGGCTGGCTGGGCGTTCCCGACACGTGTTGAGCTGCTGAGATCAAGGATCAGCGCCAGATAGCCAAGGCCAGCGCCCCAACCGGCATCAATGAGGCAGACCCGAATGGGCAAGCCGGTCAATCTGAACGGATCTCCGACCACTTCCAAATGACCGCGAAGGTCACCTAGGTCAACTAGGTCACCTGCCGCTATCGCGTGGTTAGCCATCGCGACTTATACGCGGGCTAGAACGTGTGTCATGATCGCCTTGATCATCACGGTGATCGAGTGCACGATGATCTTGTGGCAGTCGCCGCATGTTCGAGGTCAACCGCAACCACGGTTCGGTGTGTGCTAGTCGCGCGACGGTGATCAATACTGCCCTGATCCGGGCTGAAGTTCGATGATCAAGAGAGCGAGTGCAGCGCGGAAGGTGGCGACTGCGAGGATCAGTCGACCCAGTGCGTCAGCCTGTTCTCTCACACTGCGAGCGCTGGGTGGCCAGGTTCCGCCGGGCCAGCTCACCGGCGGCGCCGCGAAGGGGCGGTGAGCACCGCCACCGGCGGCATCTCGGGCGAACCTTCCTCCTTGTCTTGATCATCTTCGTGATGGCGACGGGGCCGGTTTGCGGCTACAAGAGAGGCATTTGATCAACGAGAAGGCGTTCGCGGTGCCACGGACGAGGCAGGACCTGTCCGGTGCGGTCCCGGAAGTGTCGTGGTCTTGGCCGTAGATGTGTGGACGGGCGGCGGTGGCAGGTCGTCGCCGAGGTCGAGGTGCGCGGCGAGTCGGTAGCGCAGATCTTGGGCGGGGAGGTCGTTCAGCGGTGTCCTGGTCACGGCTCGGGTGAGCGCAGCAACGTCGTGTCCTTGATCATCGACTCTCTGCATCAGCTGCGCCAATGCTGGCCAGTCGCCTTGTCGGAGGAGTCGCTGGTCGAGCTGGCTGGCCAGGGCTGCCCACCGCTGCTCCGGTAGGAACTGAGCCGCCCCGGTCATCCGTCTCTTGACGTCGTTGACGCTCTGCAGGGGATTGGTGGCGGCTCGCCGGGGGTCGCTGTTCCACTCCGTCACGTGGGCGAGCAGGGTCTGCCGAACCGCAGGCAGTGGAAGGTTGAGGCGGGAGCTGATGGTGCTGCTGCCCTCATCCCAGTCCGCCGGGGGGCGGGCGGCGAGGACCCGCGCAGCCTCAAGTTGGGCCTGTTCGGGTGGCAGGCTGGTGAGCCGTTCTTCGATAAGCCGTTCGCCGAGCGGCCGCGCCTGGTCCAGCACGGCGGTGAGTGCTGCCGGGCCGTTGAGGGCGAGCAGGTCGGCCGGATCCATGCCCTCAGGGAGCGGGGCGTATCGGGGGTCGAGGCGGTAGGCGGTGAGGATCCAGAAGTCGCGTTCGGCGGCGACCTGGCCGGCGATGTCGGCGTCGGTGGCTACGATCGGGTTCTTGCCGATGGGGGCGAGCTGGCTGGCCTGCTCATCGGTTAGGGATGTACCGAGTGGTGCGACACCGATGTAGCGGCCGCCGCTGGCCAGAGTTACGGCGATGGCGTCCATCGGTCCTTCGACGATCACCGGTACGCCGCCGGCAGTCAGATGTTCTTCGACAGCGCCGAAGAGTTGGGCTCCCTTGTGGAACAGCGGTGTTTCGGCGGTGTTGAGGTATTTCGGTCCTGCTCGATCGAGGTCGCTGAGGTCGGGATGCCGTCGACCAATGAATCCCAGCACGTCACCCTTGTGGATGATCGGGAAGATGACGCGGTCGCGGAACCGGTCGATGAGGCGGCCGGTGCTGGCGACGGTGGCCACCCCGGCGGCGGTCATTTCCTCGCCGGTTACTCCGCGGCTGCGGAGATGGTGGACCAGTCCGGTCCAGCCGGCCGGGACTTGGCCGGGCCGGAAACGCTGGTCGTCGGTCAGGTCCTGGCCGAACCGGTCAGCGAGGTAGGCCTGTCCCCATGACGACGGGAATTGGCTGCGGAAGTAGCTCAAAGCCATCTGGTTGATCTCGATGATCCGGTCGCGGCTGATCGGACATTCCTGCCAGGCCATCGCCCGGGTGAACATGCGGTTGACGTCCGCGTCGCTCTGCTCCGGAGGCCCGGCGACGCCCCGGACGAGTGCTGCCACCGCCAGGTCCGACTCCACCCAATCCCGATCGGCCGGGCCGCTGTACACCGCGTCGGTCGTATCGGCGGGTCTGGCGGTGACCGCGTCCCAGGCGCCGAAGGCGATCTCCACGGACGGCGGCTCGGTGTTGTTCCAGGGCTCCAATGGGGCGGCGCTGAAGGGCGGCTCGCCCGGCTCGTCGGCGGACATTGGGTTGGCTAGCAGCGAGACGCGCCAGAGCAGCGCCTGGGCTGCATCCACAGACCCGGCATCTGGCATGCCGGCGGCTCCGAGAAGCTCGTCGAGCCGCCAGCCGCGCTGCAGGGCATGGTCGACTGCCGTAACGAGCGCTGGCCACCACAGGCTGGACTGGAGGGTGTCGGCTGGGTTGGCGCCGATGAGTTCAGTCAGCCGTGTGGACCGGACCGTGGTGATGGTATGGCCGGTGTCGGCCTGGGCGGCGACGGTTGGGGTGAGGTGCCGGCTGATTCGCCACCACACCGCGGCGGCGGCATGATCATCGGGCAGCGGCCCGCCGGTGGTGATGGCCGAACAGAGCAGCAGCCGGGCGTCGACGCCGGCGCGGGAGAGCGCCGCCAGCCGGTCGGCGAGCATTGGGGCGAACGGATCCCTGGTTAGGTTGGGGCTGAGTTGGTTGAGCAGCCAGCCCCATTCCTGCAGGGCCGGTGACCGGTCGCCGGCCACTTGACGGTCGAGGTGCACCTGCCAGGTCCGGGCGGCCTTCTGAAGCTGCACGGGGCCGGTGGGACGCCGATCCTCCGGGCTGACCTGCATCGCGGCCCGCCACACCTGCACATCCGCGATGACGCTGCTCGGCAGCACACTGTCGCACTGGGTAACCCATGGGGGTGGATCGGTGTCAGCGACGGCGGCTTTGACCTGGTCGGCCAGCGTGCGGACCAGGTCGGATCGGGCGGCCAGATAGTTCCCCCACACCGGATGGTCGCGCAACCCTTGGGGGATGCCGGGGAGCCACGGCAGCGGGCCTTGGCCGGTGTTGCGGTGGCCGGTGTCGTCGAGCCGCCAGTCCACGACGGCGGCCCGGTCGTCGGCGGAGTTGAGTTCCCGGCTGCCGGCGACTGTCGCGAGCTGGGCGACCGGGTCGGTGCCGTGCGCGGCGAGCAGCAGCAGGTGGGCGCGGAGGGTGGGCCAGGCCGGTTCGTCGATCAGACCGGGCACAATTTGCTCGGCCGCCACCTCCAACGCCACGACTTGCCGTCCGGCCAGGTGCTCGGCGGCTGCATGGAGGGCGTCGACGTAGTGGCCGGCGGCGTCTGTGAGCCGGACGGCCGGGTCGTGCTGGTCGCGTTGCAGGGTGGTGGCGGACCGGGCCGTCTCGTCGCGGGCCAAGATCCGCTCAAGCAGGTCGGTCGGGGTGGAGGGGTGGACCGTTTCGGGCCGGACGAGGCTGTGCGGGTCGCCGTCTCCGACGGCCTGCAGGTAGAGGTGGTTGGCGATCCGGCCTCGGGTCAGCATCGTGTACAGCTGCTGCCGGGACTCCTCGCCGGTGACCAGACCGTGCATGGTGTCGGCGGTGACCCCTTGCGCGGTGTGCACGGTGGTGGCGTAGCCCAGCTCAACCGATTCGGTGACGTAGCTGGCGGGCAGCCGGACGGTGCGGCGGTTGCGGTGGTGCCGCACTGTCAGGTCACCGCTGCGGCTGACCTTTAGGACGGTCCACCGGTCGCCGTTCTTCACCCAATCTGTGGCGGTCATGCGGAGGGTTCGGTTGTTGGTTCGGGTGATCACCTGTTCGCCGACACTCGCCGGGTTGCCGTCGGCCAGCATCGCCGCCGGCGAGGCTTCGGACGGGTTCCCCTGAAGTTTGGCGGTGAGCCGGTGGTTGCGGGCGCGTTGGTTGAGTTGGCTGACCAGTTCGCGGGTGGGGGCGAGCATGATCGCATCGAGGCCGCTGCTCCGGTCGGTTTGCCATGCCGAGAAGACCTCCTCGGTCAGGGCGGTGAGGTCGCCGACGTGGAGGCGTTGCTGGTCGAGGTAGAAGCCGAGCGCTTCGGGCCGGCCGTCGCGGAGGGCGAGGGATGCGGCGGCTTCGGCTGGGTCGGTGAACCGGTGGAGTTCGGTGAGCCGAGTGGCTCCGTGGGTGTGGGCAATATCGCGGAGAGTGCCGCCGGCGCCGATCGCGGCGAGCTGCTGGTCGTCACCGACTAGCCGAACACTGCCGCCGCGTCCGACGATGTACTGGACGGCGGCGTCGAGGGTGAGGGTGTCGGCCATTCCGGCTTCGTCAATCACGACCAGGGTCGATGGCCCAATCCTGCCGGCCCAGTCGGGCAGGTCATGCTGGCCGGCGGACCACGTAAGTTTGGCGAGGGTGTCGGTGTGGGCGTTGATCTGGTCGCGCAGCTGGGCGGCGGCGGCCGCGGACGGCGCGAGCCCGATGACATTGCCGCCGTCCCTGGTCCAGGCGGCGGCGAGGGTCTGCATCGCGGTGGTTTTGCCGGCGCCGGCGGGCGCGATCGCCAGTTGCAGCCGTGCCCCCGAGGTGGCCATCTGGCGGACCAGCGCGGCCTGCCCGGCGTTCAGGGCGACCCCGTGGGCGGTCGCCTGCAGCAATGCCGCATCGACCGCCGCCGAAGATATTGTGTGGCCGTCGTAGCGGCCGGCAGTGGCCACGAGTCTCTGCTCGGCATCCAGGATGCGGGTTGAGGTGAACAGCTCGGAGCCGGCGACGGTGTAGACCGAGGCACCGTCGGATCGCAGCAGCACCGCCGGTTCGGTGATGCCGTCATTCGGTCGGGCCAGCGACACCGAGCGGTTCCCCAACACCTCGTCGACCAGCAGATCGACCAACCGCTCACACTGCTCGGCCTTGAATTCGACGGCTCTCACCTGCCGCTGGGCCTCGGCGCGGACATGCCAGATCTGCCAGGTGGAACGGCGTTCCTCCATCGCCGCCAGGACCCGCCCGGCTGCATCCTTTACCCACCGGGCGTTGACCAGCGTCCCAGTGACTGGGTCGGGGTGCAGCGCGGCGTGCACCATATGCTGCACGGCTTGCGGGCCGCCGAGTACTTCGCCTGCTTGGGTCAGCCAGGCTTGTCTTTGTTCGGTGAGGGTGCGGGGTTCGTGTTTGGCGTCCCGGGTTTCCAAGGTGGCCTGCTGGGCCAGCTTTAACGACTCAACCGGGGTGGGTGGTCGGCCGTGGACACGTTGGAAGTCGGCCGCGAGCTCGCCGCGGCGGATCTCGATATCGGCTCGGCGGGCCGACCAGCGGGCGTTCAAAGCGGGGTCGATGCCGACGATTTCTCGGACCGGCCGCAACCGTGGGTCCGGGTTGGGCCGTTCGGCGAACCGGACGCCGAGGCTGGTCCGGAGGTGGTTCTCAAGGGCGGTGTTGTAGGTTTCCGACGCCGCCACGGTGGCCTTGAACAGGATGCGTCCGTCGATGGATAGCCAGCGTCCGTCATGGGTCTGCACTTTGTTGGCGACCGCGACATGGGTGTGCAGGTCGGGGTCGCCGGCGCGGCTGTCCCGGTGGGTGAACGCGGCCGCCACAATCCCGCGTACCTCGACCTGCCGTACGCCGTTGGTGCCGGTCCGGGTGTACAGGGCGTGTTGTTCGATGATCCGCAACGCGTCCGCGATGGCGGCGCGGTGGGCCCGTTCGATGGCCGCTGCTGTGGACTGGTCGGCGACCGCCCACAGCGCCGAGACGCTCTTCACCGGGGAGAAGGTCAGGTCATAGCCGGCGACCGCCTGGGTCCGCGGCCGGGAGTGCTTGGCGATTGTGGCGGACAGCTCCCGGGCATCCTGCGGCGGGCGTCCGTGCTCGGCGGTGAAGAATTCCCGTGCCACCTCGGTGCGGATCCGGGCCCGATCCGCCGCCGGTACCGCCCAGTCCGCGGGCAGCCCGGCGGCCTGGTTGAAGGCGGCGATCCGTTTCGCCACCTCGACCCGGAACGGCGACACGTCCGGCTGGTAGATCTTGAACGGCGCCCCCAGCCTGGTCACCGCCTGGTAGTCCCGCACCGTCAGCTCCGGGCCCTGCAGCTGCCGTTGTCGTTCCACGGCCAAGGGATGGAGACCGGCCCCGAACAAGGCCCGCATCTGCTCCGCACTCACGACATCGCCGGGGTGGAGGCCGTCGATGTTGGCCATCCCGGAGCCCATCCAGACCCCAGGGGTTTCGCCGCGTTCGGCGTAGTAGGACGCCAACCCTTGGTGGCCCTTCTCGGTGGCGTCCAAGGCGGCGACCTGCCGCGTCAGATAGTCGTACCCCGACCCGGCGGTGAGCTTGTGGATGCTCATCGTCACAAACCCCTGAAGCCGTCCCACGTCGCTGCGGCGGTCATGTCGGCAGCGAAGAAACCGGAAATGCAAAGAGGTGTGTCGAACAGCGGATCCTTGAAATCTGCTGGGGGTACATGAAGCAGCTTGAGATCGTCGGCGATGACCGCTCGAGTCGTTGGCAGCCGCTTACGGAGACAAGGGCAGTGTCGATGAGGGAGATGTGATGAGTCAGCAGTCGGTGAGGCAAGCTGCGCGGCGGTCAGCGTTGGATGCTCGAGCAGTACGGCGCAAAGAACGGGCCGACCGGGAACGCCGGCTCGGTGCTCTGGCAGTTGCTGTGCTGACCGCGCTCGGTGAACGCGACGCTCTAGTCCGGGACGCGGAAAGGCGCGCCGCGGAGGCGCTCCAGACGATGACGGACGACGAAGGCCTATCGATGCGTGAAGTTGCCGAGTGGTGCGGCGGTGGGGCGCTTACGGTGCGCGAGGTCACCCGGCTACGCCAACTCGCGCACCACCCGCCGAGCGGTAGCGGCCGATGAGCGCGCGAGGCATCCGCCGTCTGGCCACTCGCTGAGCCGTCGGAGCGGCCACCTGTCGGCGTGGTGCCGGCGCCCTACGTCCAGCTTAACCGCCTTGTCCATGGGAGCCGATGCGTTCACGTGTCCTGCGGCCACGGACACCGTCCGGAGGGTCAGGTAGCCGAACCGGCGATGCTCACGTCAGCGGTACGAAATCCAGGATGGACACGATTCCGCGGAGGAAGTGATCAGCAAGAGGTACCGAATGGTCGAGGTGACGACAGCTTTCGCCCAGGTACCGTGGCG
>JBKOZG010000360.1:0-8277 GCA_046725775.1 Actinomycetota bacterium
CCTCGGCCGCATGCTCGCCGCGTTGGCAGCCGGCGAGTCCGAGACGCATGCCCTGGTGGCGTTGATGGAGATCCAGGCGTCCCGCCTTCGCGCCCGCACCGGGCCCGACGGCGAGATCGTCACGCTCGACAAGCAGGACCGCGCTCGCTGGGACCGGTTGCTGATCACGCACGGTCTCGCCGCGCTTGATCGGGCCGAGGAAATCGGCGGCACCGGCTCCTATGCGATCCAGGCGAAGATCGCGGCCTGCCACGCCAGAGCACCGCGTGCTGAGGACACCGACTGGGTGCGCATCGCCTCCCTGTACGGCGACCTCGTCGCGTTGACCAACTCGCCGATCGTCGAACTGAACCGCGCGGTTGCCGTGTCGATGGCCGACGGACCGGCCGCCGGGCTCGCCGTGACCGACGGATTGCTCGACGTTGCCGCGCTGCGCAACTACCACCTGCTGCCGAGCGTGCGCGGCGACCTGCTGGCCAAGCTCGGCCGCTCCGTGGAAGCACGAGCTGAGTTCGAGCGCGCCGCCGAGCTCACCTCGAACGAGGTCGAGCGCGCACACCTGCTCGCCCGGGCCAGCAGCTCCTGATCAAGACTGCGATACAGCGTCCATGAAGGTTCATCACCTCAACTGCGCGGCCATGCGCCCGCCGATGGCCGTCTGATCAGCGGCGCAGGCACGATCGGCGAGGCGATGCTCGAACTCCATGGTCCCGACGATCTCGTCGGTCCCGGGGCCAAATCAAGGCCTCACGCCGGGCCAAGTCGAGTTGACACAACCATGAGCCTTCCGATGAGCGGACGAGTGTCCGCGTGCTCCTAGTCGTTTCAACAGATGTCTGACCGGATAGCCGAATGCCGCTCTGGTAGCTGAGGTCATTCAGCGCATCGAGGAATTCCGTCAGCGTCTCAAGGTCGTTCTTGTCGAGACTCATGCGAACGGTGCTCCCTTGTCCTGAGACTCTTGAAGCTCACCGATCCGTTTTCAAAACCTGCTTCGCTGCGGCCGGCGGTCGTGCATCCAGCTCTGGGTAGTCTTTGTCTTCATCTTGTCGAGCAGCTTCTTGCGACCCTCTTGGTCAGCTTCGCTACGACTGCCGACACGTCAGGCGGTTCTTGAATCTCCCCTGTTTCCGAAATCCACGGTCCGCGATGGTTGCGGTTGTGACTGCGTGGGGTCGGCGTACATAGGCGGGCAACCGTGATCGACCGCGTCGGGCCGTGGCTCGTAGTGCCAGGTTTCGTTGCTGTAGATCTGGCACAGCCGGTACCCGGCGCCGTGTTCGGATAGCCACGCCGTGGCATCGGAGTGTCCGAGGTCGACCGCGTTTCCCGTTTCGTGAGCAGAGGTGCCCGGGGTGGCGACCCATCGGGCTGCTTCCTCTTTCGAGCCGTACTTGGAGACTGCCTCACGGAACAGTTGTTCCTGGTACTTCCGGGACCGCCAGCCGCTGATGACGTAGAACTCGACCCCGTCGCCCGCAGCATCGGTTGCGGCTCGGCGGAGGGCTCGCAGCAGACTCGGGTCAAGGTTGGCCACCGCCGGAATGTCGTCATTGAAGACCGTCGTGCCGTCAGGGACGACAACGTCGGCATCGCAGGTGCACCCTGATGATCGCGACGCAGACTGTCGTGCGGGCGGAGCGCGATCGGCTTCGGTGACGTTGCCGGCGAAGGCGAGACTGCCAACGACGGGTAGCCGAGAACGCCGCTGAGTGCCGCGGTGACGACGACAAGGGCGGCAGCGAGGATCGTCGATCGTTTACGGCGGCCCGCTGTCCGTGCTGGTTCGCTATAGGACATGCCCCCAGTCAAGGCAGCGCGGTGTTGCCAGCCCGTCTTCAATTTTCGATACGCCGACGATATGCGACCCGCCGGTAGCGTCGAGAGCATGCGTGTTTGTTGATCGTCGAGGACGAACCCTATCTGGCAGAAGCCATCCGCGATGGCCTACGCCTGCCAGCGATCGCCGCCGACATCGCCGGTGACGGTGACACCGCACTGGAATTGCTGAGCATCAACACCTACGACATCGCCGTCCTCGACCGCGACATCCCCGGGCCCTCCGGCGACGAGATCGCCACGCATCATCGCCTCGGGCAGCGGCATGCCGGTCCTCATGCTTACCGCCGCCGACCGATCGACGACAAGGCCTCCGGGTTCGAACTCGGCGCCGACGACTATCTCACCAAGCCGTTCGACCTCCAAGAACTCGTGCTCCGACTCAGAGCACTCGACCGCCGGTGCGCTCACCTCAGGCCACCCGTGCGACACATCGCAGGTCTGCGGCTGATCTTGATCCGTTCCGATCTCCTGCGCACGTTCGCTTTGGCAGTGGCGTACGCGGTGCCGTTCCTGCTGGTCTTTGGATTGCTGGGAGGGTGGATTCTCGCCGGCCGCATGCTCGCCCCGCTGACTCGCATCATCGAGGCCACCCGCATGGCCGCGACCGGGTCGCTCGCCCACCGGATCGAGATGGAAGGCCGGGAGGACGAGTTCCGCGAACTCGCCGACGCCTTCGACGCCATGCTCGCACGGCTCGAATCCGCCTCATGGGGAGCTCGTGTCATCGGCCACATCGATGACAACCTTGCCGTGCTTGCCCGACGCGAGGCTGCGATCGAAGGCCGCGGCTGCCTCGGCCAGTGTGAATGTTGAGTCGATGGCAACGCGAAGCTGGCCGCTATCCACGAGTCTCGTGAGCTCGATCAGCTGCCCTCGGTTCGGTTCCACTACGAAGTACGACCCTTCCCTCGGCGGCTCCGCGGCGACCGAGACGAGGCGACCGCCCCTCGTGAGTAGCGCAGGGGCGCGCACGAGGAACTCGCCGCCGACCGTGTCGAAGACGAGATCGACCCCGTCGAGCTCATCGTCGAACTGTCCGCTCCGGCCATCGATAACCTCGTTTGCTCCAAGCGCATGTGCAGCCTGGAACGCATCCGGCGACGCAGTCGCGATGACATGGCAGCCCCGCCAGCGCCCGAGCTGGGTCGCGAACTGACCGACACCGCCCACGGCTCCGTGGACGAGCACCCTCTCGCCGGCTGCGAGACGACCGTGGACGAAGAGGCCCTGCCAGGCGCTGAGCGCCGGCAGTGGGACCGCGGCGCTCTCCACGTGGCTGAGCGGTGCCGGCTTCGACGCCAGGAGCGTAGCCGTGACGGCGGCGTATTCGGCCGCAACCCCGTCGCGGTCGAACGGAGTAAGCGCGTACACCTCGTCGCCGATCGAGACCTCGGCGTCGTCGTCTGCGGCCGCGACCACACCGGAGAGCTCGTAGGACGGAATCGCCGGCAGCCGATCGAGCGGCCATTCGAGCTCGTCACGGGTGATGGCGGCGGCGTGTACTTCGACCAGTACCTCGCCCGCTCGAAGCGGTGGCGTCTCGATCGTCTCGTACCGAAGCCCGTCGACGCCGGGGGCGTGCAGGCGGATTGCCTTCATCGTTCGAGGAATGGTCATGTCGACTCCACTCCTTCTTATCTCTCTAGCAAGATATACTCTGGAGAGTTTCTTCTCGCTACGATACACTCTCGACGGTGAACGAGGCACGAGACCACGTGGACGAGCTTCTGGCGCAGTGGCGGAGGGAACGCCCGGACCTGGACGTTGCTCCCCTCGGCGTCTACGGGCGCCTCTTCCGGGTCGTCCAGCTCTCCGACGACGAGCTCGCGAAAGGACTCGCCCCGTACGGGCTGCAGCAGGGCTGGTTCGACCTCCTCGCGGCGCTGCGCCGTGCGGGCGCACCCTACGAGCTCAACCCGACAGGCCTCATGCGCGCGACCCTTCTCTCCTCGAGCGGGATGACGAAGCGGCTCGACCGCATGGAGGAGGCGCGACTTGTCGAGCGACGCCCCGACCCGAACGACCGCCGAGGAACGCTCGTGCGCCTCACCCGCCGCGGCAAGAACGTCATCGACCGGGCGGTGGAGACGCACGTGGGCAACCAGGAGCGCCTGCTCGGTGTCCTCACTGCGGCCGAGCGCCGCACGCTCGATCGCGTGCTGCAAAGGCTGTTGATCGAGCTCGAACGGACCGAACGCAGGTCATGAGGGTTATCGACGTCGGCCCCGCTCCATGGGCAATCGAGCTCCGGCCGATGGCCTGTGTCTTTGGTCGGAGCGATGGATTCAGCCCGGTCCCGGATCTCTGCTTCAAACGGCGCGCCTAGCCGATCGCCGACACGGTCAACGGGGTGCTCCCACATCTGCATGCTCGCGACGTGACGCTCCTGCTCGCCTCACACGCACCGCTGGAGAAGCTGCGGCCCTACAAGCGCCGCATGGGCTGGAGGCTTCACTGGGCCTCCACTGCGCACACCGATTTCAACTTCGACCTGGGCTTCTCGCACACGGAGAAACAGGGCCGCGAGGCGGTGGCGCAGATGACAGGGAGCGGGCTACTACCGCCGATCGTCGAACAGAACGCCAGGGCGACGGGCACCGACATCGCCGGTTACCTCACCGAGAGCCCCGGCTTCAGCACGTTCGTCCGAGACGACGGCGCCGTCCACCACACATACTCGACGACGTGGCGCGAATTGGAGTTCGTCATGGGCTACTACCCGATCCTCGACCACGCACCGGAGGGCCGCGACGAAGGCGAGGCGTGGCAGCTCTGGATCCGCCGGCACGACGAGTACGAGAGCGAGTGACGAATGCGGTGAGCGCGATGGCTGTTGAATCCTGACGGGACCGACGCTGACATGAGCGCCAACCAAAACACCTCCCCGGCCGGTCGTGCACCTGGAGCTTCACACCTCCGATCATGTGCGGGCGAGCACCTTCTATGCACGACTGCTCCACTGGCGGGCGCAGGTCGTTCGAGCCGAAAGTCGCTGTCACGTTAATGCGTTCCGGCACTGCGCTGCCCAGAAGAACCTCTGCACATCTTTTACGTGCCAGGCTGCGGAAATGGCGCGTCGGCCAGGCTGAGTCCACCTTTAAGACCCCCGACGAAGCTGACACCTGTGAGTACCCCGCTGAGAGCTGCCGGATCGTCGAACGTGATCCATTCGCCATAGCGAAGCCTCCCTTCTGGCTGATTTGAACACCGACAATGCGCTCTGGGGGATCCGAGAGCTATATCCATGCCTCTACCTCGACGGGCACGCCTCAGCGCAGCTCCTGGATGCGGATCAGGTTGCCGGCGGGATCGCGGAAGGCGCAGTCGCGTACCCCGTACGGCTGGTCGACCGGTTCCTGGACGACCTCGGCGTCGCTGGCCTGCAGCCGCTCGAAGGTGCCGTCGAGGTCGGTGGTGGCCACGATGATCCAGCCGTAGGTGCCCTTGGCCATCATCTCGACGATGGTGCGGCGCTCGTCGTCGGTGATGCCGGGGTCGGCGGCCGGCGGCCCGAGGAGGATGGACGTGCCGGGCTGGCTGACGGGGCCGACCGTGATCCAGCGCATCTTGCCGCTTCCGACGTCGTTGCGGACCTCGAAGCCAAGGGTGTCGCGCCAGAATGCCAGGGATGCGTCCGGGTCGTCATGCGGGAGGAACGTCGTGTGAATGGTGATGTCCATGGCGGTCACGCTAGCTGCAGCTCGGTGACCCGGCCTTCTCGATTCCTGATCGGTCGCGTCACCTGTTTCGCAACGCACGGCGGCAGCCCCGCCGCCGCGCGCACCGCCTGGCGCCGACAGTCGCTGGGCGGCATACCAACCAGCTCGGTGAAGTGAGTGCTGAAGGTGCCCAGCGACGCGCAGCCGACCTCGAAACAGACGACGGTGACGCTGAGATCGCCACGACGCAGCAGCGCTATCGCTCGCTCGATCAGCCGTGTCATCAGATGGCCGTAGGGCGACTCGCCGTAGGCGAGCTTGAACTCGCGGCTGAGGTGCCCGGCCGACATGTGTACGCTGCGGGCGAGCGCCTCGACGTCCAGCGGCTGCGCGGACTCGCGGTCGATCCGGTCGCGCACGCGGCACAGCCGCGCGAAGTCATGCAGGCGCTGCGCGGCGGCGGGTCTGCTACCCACCTGCGAGATTGCGCCACGTCCGCTGGAGTTTCCGAGGCCGCTGGCGTCCCACCCATCCCGCGTCCGCGCTGCTCCGGTCTGCTCCGCTTACGGCCCGGAGCGGGACGCAAGCAGTGCATCACAGAGGCCGAGCGGCGCGTCGAGTCTTGGCGCGGGCCGCACGGCCCCCTGCCGACTCCTGGTGCCGTAGCGTGGCCAGGGCCTTTTCGATCAGCCGTGTGCGCGTCTCGGCCTTCTTCGCGCTCTCGATAGCGAGCATGTGCTCCCGCTTGCGGCTGTATGACAGGCGGTCGTAGGCGGTGCGGGCGACCGGATCGGCGTCCAGGGCGCGGGCGAAGTCGGCGGGCTCGACCAGAACACGGGGCTCCGCATCGATTTCCACCTCGACCTCGACCTCGTCACCGGTCACGACACCAGCGGCTTTTCGGTTAGCGTTGCTGAGGCCGAGCAGGTAGCGTCCACGCATGATGGCTACCCTGCTCTTCCAGGAATGCCCGTTGATTGTGATAGTCACCGCCGGCCGCTTGCCTCCACCGAGCGCCTCCACAACCTCGGGAGGAACTTCCAAGCCCCTCATGGGCTCCGGAGGCTCGACGTAGGATCGAAACTTCATCATCTGCTCCTGCCACTCTTGTCAAGCTCGCCGTGCAGTTGCGCTGCACGCCCGGTTCAGACTGGTGCAGCGTCTCACGCGAACCGTCCGGGTCTGTGAAGGGCCCGGCATCGCTGCCAATCATGAGCCGGTGCGATCCGGTGCCGTCGGGGAGACATCGGCATCCTTGGCGAGGGGACGGCGCTCGTAGGGCACCAACTCGACGGGACTCGACGGAGTGGCGAACTCGACGGACTTGCGGCCAAAGCTCGTCGCCACCGCGAGGCCGCGGTCAACGTAGCACCGTGTGCTCGCTACTCCGCGTAGGGCTGGTCCGTTCCCTGTGCGCTGTAGGCGATGCTCCAGATGTAGCCGTCCGGGTCCGCGAACGAACCGCCATAACCGCCCCACGGCAGGGTGGCGGCGGGCTTGAGGATCGTGGCGCCGGCCTTCTCGGCGTACGCGATGATCTCCTCGACCCGCGCCTCGCTGCGGACCACATAGTTGAAAACCATCCCGCTGAAGCCGCTACCCTCCGGGCTCGTGCCCACCTGGGCGGCCAAACCCTCGCGGCCGTAGAAGCCGACCAGCGAGCCGCCGTGCGGCTCGAAGAACACCGATACGCCGTAGTCCTGCTCGACTTCCCAGCCGAGACCATCCGTGTAGAACCGCTTTGACTGGTCCATGTCCTCGACACCGAGCAGGATCGCGCTCACGTGCGCATTCATGCCTTATCTCCTTTGGTGCTTGGTGGTGATGCACATGTCAGTCACGCTAGGTGCGGCTCGGTGATCCATGCTTCTCGATTCCTGACCGGTTTTGGTGACTCACGCCCTCCGGCTTTGCACCAGACGGGCCGCAGCCGCCGATCTTGCCGCCCAAGGACGGCTTTCTGTTTCTTGGACCGGGACAAATTCCACGCATCGTTCGCCGCCGACCCGGCCGGGTTCATGGCCGACTCGCAGGTCCCGTGAGGCGTGGACGCCCTCGGCGGGCCGGTCACCGACCCTGCGTGGCGGACCAAGCCAAGCTAGTACATGGTCGCGACCGAAGACCGAATGATCCCCCGGCAGCCCAGCGCACCATGTCCCAGCGGACTGGGTCTACGTAGTCAAGGTAGCGGCCAGTCACTCCGTTTACATATTCGCAACCGGGCCCCTGGCGGACCTCATCAAACAGGCCGTGTTCGGCGGTCGCCGCGCAGCAGTAAATGCGGCCCCATCTCCACGGCACAGATAACTTACTCGATCAGATCACGGTGGCAGAAGTAGCACCGCGACCTACATGCAGTAGTTCCAGCCAATCACTGTCCCGGCCGCGATGGCATCATCTTAAGGAAGGCACCCGGGAATGCTGGGCAGACCGCTTCGCTGGGCTATCTACGCGTTCGGGCTGCTGATGCTGCTCGCGGCGCTGGCTCTGCCGACCGGGCGGGAGCATCCGAGAGGATGCTGTGGATGACTGCCGCAGCGCTCTTTATCTTCGCCTTGGCCCAGTCCGATGGGTTATTCATCGCTCTGGGCAACCGGCTGCTCGGCCGAGCTGTCACCACTGTCGGTGCCGTGGGCCTCGCCGCAGCCGTCCTAACGGCTGCAGCGTGGCTGCTAAGCCGTGGCTGACTAGCTTGTCCAGTAATGAGCAGCGTTCAGGACTCGGTGGGTCTGATTCGCGACGCATTGCGGGACACTCGCTCATCGATGAGTTGGGG
>JBKOZG010000190.1:0-5275 GCA_046725775.1 Actinomycetota bacterium
GCGGCTCCCGGCGTCCGACTGAGACACGGCCTCCAACGGACCAAGTTGTGACGACGTCAGCGGGCGACCACACCGATTTTCACCCCGGAACGGCCTGCCGCGGAAGATCAGGGACTGAGACCAAAACTGAGACCATGGCACCGAGCCCAAATACAGCTCTCAATCAGCAGATCGTCACGCCACCGGGAGAGGCTTCCTCCGGGAGGTCTGCCCGGCGTCGATCAGGTGGATGAGGCAGTCCGGTTAAGTGCCGTTGGATCGCAGAAGCGACGCCCCTTCCACTATCGATGTGCACCAAGAGGTCTTCGTTCTTGTCGCCTGTGGTGATCCGGTTCCGTGAAGGCTTTCGGTCCCCGGACAGTCTTGCCCGGTGACAGCATCACAGTCATCGCGGGCACCACCGCGACGACAGTAGGGTGCGCGCTAGTCATCGTCCTCGGCTGGATTGCGATCTTCGGAGCGCGAAACAGATGATCATCGAGACCGGGATTGGCGACTACATTGGCAGGCTGATGACCGACGGGACAAGTGTGTTCGTCTGACCCGACTGCGCCCGCGATCAGCTGGATCTGGATGTCCGACAGGGTGTGCTTGTATCCCACGTCTCCGCGGTCATGTAGTGACCAGTCTCAGGGTGCAGTGCCTCAGGCCCGGTGATCATCACGAGTTCCTTTTGGCGCCCCGCGATCCGGCTGACGCCGGCCGGAGTCCTTATATCTAGATGGATCCCCGCACAGGAAAGGCCTCCCAGAAGGTGTCAGAGGAACGACCAGCCATCGACCTTGCGAGGTGTCGCAAGTAGTGTTTCGTACCAAAGGCTGCGCGAAGCCCGCGTCGAAGGGTGGGGTCATGTGTCGGCCAGGCTCCGTCGTCGGCTGGGCGGCATGGTTATCGGCCATCACGCACAGGAGGTACGGGCATGGTGAACCGTCTGATGCTGTGGGCCGCGGACAATCCACGTCTTGAGCGCACGATCCACAACAACAGGGCATTCGGCCGGATTGTGCACCGCTTTATCGCTGGGGATGAGCTGGAGGACGCGCTGGCGGTGGCGAGGGGGCTCAATGCTCACGGCATCGGCGGCATCACGGATCTGCTCGGTGAAGGTGTGGAGGATCTTGCTGGTGCCACCGAGGCGCGCACAGAGTACGTCGCGGCGATTGCCGCGATCGCGGAGCAGCAGCTTGATGCATCGGTCTCGCTGAAGCTGTCACAGCTCGGGCTGGTGATAGACCCCGCAGTGTGCGCTGCGAACCTGGCGATGATCTTGGACCAGGCCAATGAGCTCGGGGTTCCCGTTGAGGTCGACATGGAGCAGAGCGAGCTGGTGGACGCCACGCTGAAGGTCTTCCGGGAGACCGCTGACAAGCACCCGGAGACCCGTCTGGCCATGCAGGCCAACCTGCGCCGGACGCCGACCGACCTGGACGCAATGGCTGCAATCAAACCACGGATCCGTCTGGTCAAGGGTGCCTATGCGGAGCCGCTCGACAAGGCGTTGCAGTCCAAGAAGGAGGTCACGGCGCAGTTCCTGCACTTGACGGACTGGCTGTTCGAGCACGGCAGGCAGCCGGCGTTCGGCACCCATGACAGCTCCTGTATCGAGCACGCCGAGAAGGTGGCGGCCAGTGCGGGCTTCGGTAAGCAGGACTTTGAGATCCAGATGCTCTATGGCATCCGGCGCGATCTGCAGGAGTCCCTGGCCAAGGAGGGCTACCGCGTGCGGGTGTACATTCCGTACGGCTCGGCCTGGTACCCCTATCTGATGCGGCGGATGGCGGAGAAGCCCACGAACCTGGTGTTCTTCCTGCGTTCGCTCGTTGGTAAGTGAGACCCGATCTCGACACAGCCTCAGAGGAGATGGCATGGATGCTGTGACGAACGTCCCGCAGCCGGTGAACGAACCGGTACACGACTACGCTCCGGGCAGCCCGGAAAGACGAGCGCTCACCTCCCGGCTCGAGCAGATGGCTGACGAGCACCTCGAGCTGACGATGTCGATCAATGGCGAGCATCGGATGGGCGGCGGAGAACCCATCGATGTCGTCCAGCCGCACAATCACAAGGCGCAGCTGGGCACGATGGGAGACGCCACAGCTGACGATGTTCGGCAGGCCGTCGCCGCCGCGAAGGCTGCGGCGCCGGCGTGGCAGCACATGTCGTTCGACGACCGGGCTGCGATTTTCCTGAAGGCGGCCGACCTGCTGGCCGGTCCGTGGCGTACCACGCTGAACGCGGCGACCATGCTCGGTCAGAGCAAGACCTGCTACCAGGCCGAAATCGACACCCCTTGTGAGCTGGTGGACTTCTGGCGATTCAATGGCTACTACGCCAGGCAGCTCCTAGAGGAGCAGCCGATCAGTGTCAGCGGGGTGTGGAACCGCCTGGACCACCGTCCGTTGGAAGGCTTCGTGCTCGCCATCACCCCCTTCAACTTCACCGCCATCGCGGGAAATCTCTCGACTGCTCCGGCGCTTATGGGCAACACCGTGGTCTGGAAGCCGGCGGTGACCCAGCAGTTGGCTGCCCACTACACCATGCAGCTGCTTGAGGAGGCCGGGCTACCGCCCGGCGTGATCAACATGGTGACCGGCACCGGCCAGGCAGTCAGCGAGGTCGCCGTGCCAGATCCCGACCTCGCCGGCATCCACTTCACCGGGTCCACGGCGACCTTCGGGAGGCTGTGGGATGCCGTCGCGGGGAATCTGCGCGCGTATCGGGCCTACCCGCGTCTGGTCGGGGAGACCGGCGGCAAGGACTTCGTGGTGGCACATCCGTCGGCGGATCTCGACATCCTGAGGACCGCCCTGGTGCGGGGTGCCTTCGAGTACCAAGGCCAGAAGTGCTCGGCCGCTTCCCGCGCGTATGTACCTCGGTCGCTGTGGAGCAGGCTGCGTGACGACCTGGTCAGCGACGTCGACGGCTTGGCGGTAGGGGACGTGACCGACTTCGGCAACTTCATGGGTGCTGTGATCGACGGCCGGTCGTTCGCGAAGCTGAGCGCGGTGATCGACCGGGTACGCGGCGAGGAGGGCGTCGAGATCGTGGCTGGCGGTGTGGTCGACGACTCCGTTGGCTACTTTGTGCGTCCCACCATCGTGGTGGCCGACAGCCCTGACCACGAGGTGTTCACCACCGAGTACTTCGGCCCGATCCTGGGCGTCTTCGTCTACGACGACGCCGACTACGACACGATGCTGCGCGAGTCAGCCGCCGTCGGGCCGTATGGCCTGACCGGCGCGATCATCGCCCAGGACCGTGCCGCCATCGTCGAGGCGATGGATGTGCTCCGGTTCGCTGCCGGCAACTTCTACATCAACGACAAGCCGACCGGTGCGGTGGTGGGCCAGCAGCCGTTCGGCGGGGCACGCGGCAGCGGGACCAACGATAAGGCCGGGTCGATCCTGAACCTGCAGCGCTGGGTCTCACCGCGCACGATTAAGGAGACCTTCGTCCCAGCGACGGACTATCGCTATCCGTTCATGGAGTGACGGCACAGGTTCTGCGCTGGGTGGGCCTTCCGGTTGTCACGACGTAGTCCGAGAGGGACTGCATGTCCGATCTTGAGATTCCGGACGTGTCGAGGAGTCCGAGGTTGCACGCCTACACCGGCATGTGGCGACTGCGCGGTGACGCCTGGGCATCGCTGGCCGACGTCACTAAACGACTCTCCGATGCCCGTACGCCCAACGAGCTGCGTCCGGCCCTGCAGGAGGAGGCCGGAGAGCTGGTGCGGCTGCTCGACCCGCTGGAGACCTACTGGGCCTACCCGGGCCGCAGCCGGCTGGAGCAGATCGCCCTGCTGTGCGACATCGGCGACTACGAGTCCGCGATGCGCAAGGCCGACACCGTCACCCGAGTCATCTCCGGCAACATCGAGGAAGCCACCGCCGCCGAGGCCGGCGACGCTTCCGCGATCGCGGCACGAAGTGCCGTAGCGACAGGGAGGCCGGCGTTTCAGGTCCTGGTCGTGGACGACCTGCCGGAGGCTGATGTCACCCGTCTTCGCGAGGAGATGCGCAGGCTACGGCGAGCCGAGGATCCCTTCACCTACGAGCTGCTCTTTGTCCCGACTTTTGAGGACGCGCTCCTTGCGGTACTGCTGAACTCCGAGATCCAGGCCGGCGTCATCCGGCCCGGCTTTGGGGTGGTCTCGCATCACCGTCTCGACGACTTGCGTCGCTTCATCGAGGACTTCGACCCGCAGGTCGTGCAACCGCTCCCCTCCGCGGAACGGATGCTCCTGCTGGGCAAGCAGATCGCCGAGCGGCGACCAGAAATCGACCTGTACCTCGTGGCGCAGGTCTCGATCGAGCAGTTGGCCGGGGAGATGACACGGCGGTTCCGGCGGATCTTCCATCGCGACGACTTGCTGGAGATGCACCTGTCCATCCTGCGTGGGGTGGCCGCCCGGTACGAGATGCCGTTCTTCACCGCACTGACCAGCTACAGCCGCCAACCGACCGGCGTGTTTCATGCGCTGCCGATCTCGCGGGGCAAATCGGTGGTCAACTCGCCCTGGATCCACCAAATGAGCGACTTCTACGGGCTCAACATCTTCCTTGCGGAGACCTCGGCGACCTCTGGTGGCCTGGACTCCCTGCTCGACCCGTCCGGGCCGATCAAGAGGGCGCAGGAGCTGGCCGCTCGCGCCTTCGGTGCGGACCGGACCTTCTTTGTGACCAATGGGACATCGACGGCGAATAAGGTCGTCGTCCAGTCCATCATTACCCCGGGCGATGTGGTGCTGGTTGACCGGAACTGTCACAAGTCACACCACTACGCGCTGATGCTCGGTGGCGCGCAGGTCACCTACCTGGACTCCTATCCGCTCGACGAGTACTCCATGTACGGCGCGGTCCCGCTAGCCACCATCACAGGATGCCTGCGCGACTACCAGGCGGCCGGACGGCTGCACAAAGTCAAGATGCTGTCCCTGACAAACTGCACGTTCGACGGCATCGTCTACGACGTCGAACGGGTCATGAACGAGTGCCTGGCGATTAAGCCGGACCTGGTCTTCCTGTGGGACGAGGCATGGTTCGCCTTCGCCGGCTTCCACCCGATCTACCGCCGGCGCACGGCCATGGCTTCGGCACGCAGGCTGCAGCAGCGCTACCGCAGCCCGGAGTACGCCAAGGAGTACGCCGCGGCGTGCGCAAGCCAGGATGACGGTACATCTGCCATGCCCGATCCCGATCGGGTGCGGCTGCGCGTGTACGCCACCCAGTCCACGCACAAGACCCTGACCTCGCTGCGGCAAGGGTCAATGATC